>DATLGQ010000419.1:0-6584 GCA_035540435.1 Fimbriimonadaceae bacterium | reverse complement strand
CTTCGGCCTGGCCGCCGAGCTTTCCTTCCGTACCCACCTCGCGGGCCACTGTGGTGACCTGCTCCGCAAACGTCGACAGAGTCTCGGTCATGGAGTTGATGGTCTTCACCAGCGCCGCGACCTCGCCCTTGGCTTCCAGCTTCAGGGTCTGGCTGAGGTCACCGTTCGCAACGGCCGTAACGACTTGGGCAATACCACGAACCTGGGTGGTCAGGTTCGTGGCCATAAAGTTCACGTTGTCGGTGAGGTCCTTCCACGTTCCCGAGACGCCGGCCACGTTGGCCTGTCCGCCCAGAATTCCTTCCGTGCCTACCTCGCGGGCCACACGGGTGACCTCGTCGGCAAACGAGCGGAGCTGGTCCACCATCGTGTTGACCGTGTTCTTTAGCTCCAGAATCTCGCCCGCCACGTCGACCGTGATCTTCTGGGACAAGTCCCCGTTCGCGACCGCGGTGGTGACCTTCGCGATGTTTCTCACCTGGGTGGTCAGATTCGACGCCAGGGTATTCACGTTGTCGGTGAGGTCCTTCCAGGTGCCGGACACGCCATGGACGTTGGCTTGGCCGCCCAGCTTCCCTTCGGTGCCGACTTCACGGGCCACGCGCGTGACCTCGTCCGCGAAGGACCGCAGCTGGTCGACCATGGTGTTCACCGTCGTACCGATGCGTAGGAACTCGCCCTTGACCGGCGTACCCTCGATCTCCAGCGCCATCTTCTGGGACAGGTCTCCCTGCGCAACGGCCGTAATGACACGGGCGACCTCGGTGGTCGGCCGGGCCAGGTCCTCGATGAGCTGGTTGATGCCGTCGACGCTCTCCGCCCAGGTTCCCCGGGCGCCTTTCAGCGCCGCCCGCTCGGTCATCTTGCCCTCTCGACCGACGATACGCCCGACGCGCATGATCTCCTGAGCTTGCGTCTCATTACGACTGGCGACCTCGTTGAAGAGGGTGCAGATCTCGCCCAGGACGCCGTCTCGCTTGCGCTCGGGCAGGCGCGCGCTGAAATCGCCTTCGCGCATCGCGGTGAGAGCTTCGAGAAGCGGCTGCAGTTGGTCGGAGGAATACGTGCTGGTTTCACTCGCGCCTTTGGCGCGTGGAGAAGTGGTGTTCTTCATGTCCGGTCTTCGCTACTACTGGCCCAGATTGGCGAGAGACCGGAGGACAAGAAGACGTGAAGATGCCCCTCCCTGTTTGTGAACGCTTCCCCTTCGGCGCTCTCCCATGATCACTCTACCAGAGATCGCGCCAGATGCCAAGTCGAAAAATGCATGCATACCGGGCTATGCCCAGAGCAGGCGACGGACCGCCTTCGCGATTTCAAGTGTCCTCGCGTCCGGTTCTCGTTGCAGCCGGCGCAAAGTGCCCTGGATCGCTAGTGAGAGCATGGCCGGCCCCAGCGCCCGCTTGCGTGCCCACGACCAATGGGGGGCGATGCGATTGTAGAGCGCGTCTGCGGCGAGCGCAGTCCTCAGGGCGACTCGGTCGCGAAGACCCACAGTTGGCTCCGTAAGCAATTCCCTGGCTTGGTGACGAATGGCCATGTCCCGCTCCTCGTCCGGCTTGAGGGCCCCCAGGCTCGTCTTCAGGATCTCGATGCGCTGTCCCCGCCATTCGTTCCACTCGGCCCTGCGCAAAAGCCGCGGCAGGTGGATCGAGCCCCAAAGCCAGCACAGCCCCACCAGCAGGCCCGCCAGCACGTCCGAGGGATAGTGCACTCCCAGCAGCACTCGGCTCGTCGCTACCAGCAGCGCGAGGAGACCGACGACCAGCCAGGTGAGCCGCCGCGCCGCGGGTGGAGCCTCCTGGGCCAGACGATAGGCGAGGAAACCGTAGAAGGCGATCCCGAAGAATGCGTGGCCCGAAGGAAAGGACAGCCCCGGCTCCGGCAACATGCGTAGCTCCGGGCGCTCGCGCATGAAGATGAGCTTCAGGGCCTCGATCAGCATCCATCCGCCCACCGTGACGATCAGCAGCTCGATCAGGGGTATGGCGGAGCGCCGCCTGAGAGCAAGGAGCAGGCCGATGAACAGGGCCACCCCGCCGATCGTGGCGCCGTTGGCCAAGAACGTGACCGCGTAGACCGGATCCCGCAGCCATGGCGGCTGATGGGTGATGAAGTATTCGATGATCGCGGCGTCGAAGGACTGGGTCGCGCCGCGCGCCACTCCTCGTGCGATCCAAACGAAGAACAACAGCGCCACGAACGCCAGCAGAAAAGAGGCGCCAAGTCGGATGATGGCGCCAAAGATCAGCCACGACCAAAGCGCCGTGGTCTTGAACAAGGGCCTCCAGCGAAGCGCGCGCGCCATTCCCTTATGGCCGACTCTAGGCAGCCCTTCAGTTGTTCCAGGTGGCCCACGCTCCAGGACAGCCGAAGCGGCATCAAGCCAGGGGCCGAAAGTCAGTATCCGGCCGAACCCGCCGGCAAAAGGCGACAAGCAGCCGTACCGTGTTCTCCACGTCTTGAAGGTCCAGGACCTCGCTCGGCGTATGCATGTACCGCAGCGGAACTCCCACAAGGCCCACCGCTACTCCGCCGCGATTCACCTGCATGGGCGTGGCGTCGGTGCCGGTGCACTCTGCGGCCACCTCGACCTGAACGGGAAGACCCTCTTCCCGCGCGGCATCCATCAGCATCCGGAAGACGGTGGGGTTGACGTACGCTCCTCGGGTGATGGCCGGCCCCTTCGCTATCTCCAGACGTCCATGCCGCTCGGCACTCACCGAAGGAGTGTCGGTGGCGTGGCTCACGTCCACCGCGATCCCCACATGCGGGTCGATGGCATAAGTCGCCGTGGTAGCTCCGCGAAAGCCGACCTCCTCTTGCACGGTGCCCACTGCAAACAGTCCGACCCCCTCCGGCAGCCCGCCGTCCTCGCGCAGCGTACGAAGCGTCTCCGCCACCACGAAAGCCCCCACCTTGTCGTCGAAGCCGCGCCCGGCCGCGCGCGACCCCGCCAAGGTCTGAAACTCATGTACGAACGTCGCTACGTCCCCCAGCTCGACCAACGCCTCCGCCTGCTCACGAGACGATGCGCCGATGTCGATCCACATGTCCGTGACCTCGGGCTTCTTCTTGCTCTCCTCGTCGTCCTCGAGCAGGTGGATCGCCTTGCGCCCGATAACTCCCGGCACCCGCTCTCGCCCGTGCACCCAGACGCGCTGCCCAGCCGGCACGGCGCTGTCGTGGCCCCCGATGGTTTTGAACCTCAGGAGGCCGTCGTCTCCGATGTAATGAACGATGAAGCCGATCTCGTCGGTGTGCCCGGCCAGCATGATTCGCATCTCGGCCGATGGGTTCAGGGCTCCCCACACGTTGCCATGGACGTCCGATTCCATCCCGTCGGCGTATTGGGCCACGTAGTTCCGAAAAAGCGCGGACACCCGCTCCTCCCGCCCAGGGGGAGACGGCGCGTTCACCAGCTCGCGAAGGAAATCGAGCGACTCAGCTCTCACCGCAAGGTTAGAGCACCTGAGGTCGCCAAGGGTTCGGCCACGTGCCCATCCCTACCTGGGGCCCCCGAGTGCTCCGAGTCGGGCGACGAGCGAGGGGGCCTGAAGTTGAAGATAATCAGGCGCCGATCCCGAAGCCGATCTTGTACAGCCCTCGCTGCAGGCCGAAGTCGAGCCGGTTGAGGATGGCGTCCGGATAATCCCGCGAGAGAAAGTCCGACTTCGGCCGGTAGTAGGCTCCTTCGAAAGAAAAGCCGTCGACTGCCCGGTAGAGCCGCCTCACGGCCTCGCCTACTGACTTGCCACCACCTGTAAGCACTGCGAGGTCATCCTTGTAACCCGCCGTCTCGATTCGCCCACTCGACCGGCGCGCGTCCCGTAACCAGATGGCATCGTCCAGGCCTGTCTTCCATTCGATCCCGGTGCCCGCTCCGGCGTGCAGGTTGAACAGCCGACAGGAGGCTGCGACGGCCTCGTAGTATGGCGAACGACCGGCCGACACCCTCGAAAAGTACTCACCGGCCGACCCAGCCAGCGCCAACTCCGTGTAGAACGAGTTGTAGCCGACCCTGTTGGCGCAGAACTCTCCGAAGGTGGCGCGTCCCGTTCGAGGGTCGAAGAGCAGCGAAGCGTCCCACACGAAGAGTCCGGATCGGCTCCTGGCCATATCGTCGATCGCCGGGGGAAACGCCATCTGCACGATCTTCGCGTCGAGGTCCAGCGGGAAGCCAAGATCCATCGCGCAATCGGTCATTGGACCGACGTTGCCCGCCCCCAGGGGCTTGTTCTCGATGCAGAGAAAGGCGGCCAGGGGCTCTCCGTGCCAGTAAAGCTTCTGCGGTGTGAGCTCAAGTGCTCGCGCGATGCGCAACTCCAGCAGGAACCCGGCCGACTCATAGCTTTCAGGACTCGATTCCAGCGCCTCTAAAACCTGGCCCGCCGCCAGCGTCGGGTCGTCGACGTCCGGAACGACCGTGCGTGCATCTTCCTCCAATCCTTTCAGAACCCACACGTCATCGGTGTCCTTCAAGAACCTGCGCGCTTGAGCGACCCGCTTGAATCGATGGTTTTGCGCGACCCTGACCATAGGGTAGCGCTCGGCCACGAACCGCTTGGCGGCCTCCCGATCGATCTCCAAGTTGTAGTCCTCGAGCGTCGGGAAGTTTCCTGGGAATCCAAGGTCCCGGACCTGGTCCGCGATGCGATACAGGTGATTGAGGTCGAAAAACAGGAAGATTTCGGTCGGCTTCTTTCGTCGCCGGAGCTTCTCGATCACTTTGTGGGCAGGCTGCTTGTCCAGAATGCCGTCGTACTGGCTGAGCCGGCGCTGCCGGACCTCCTCGCTCTCACGCTCCACCGACGCCTCGAGTGGACTCAGAACATCCTCTTGGTTCTCGACTTGACCCACCAGCACGTCATGCCCTTCCTGCTGAAGCCGCTCGGCCACCGGCAAGCCGTAGCCGTCGAAGGTGAACACACAGAAAGCCCGGCTTCGCACATGGCGTCCGATGCTCCGCGGTCACCTCTGTTCCGTTCCCAGTAGAGGGTGGGCGAACTGCGCCTACTCGCCGAGAGTCTAAAGAGGTGACATGAAGTTACGACTGCTCTCCATCGTGGCTTCGGCTGCTCTCTGCTGTGCCGCCGCCGCACAATATGTCGACACGCCTGAAAACCGCGTCCGCGACACGTTCATCAACTTGCGCGGCAGCAGCACCTTGTGGCTGCGCATCGAAGGCTCTGAGACCACCGGCAACTCCACAACCGCCGTGACCACCGACGTGTTCTGGAGCAACCCGCTCACGTCCCCTCCCAGCCTCGAACTGCTCGACTACCGGGGCGCCACCCTCGTCAACCGAACGGTCGGCGACTCGACCGTGCTTTGGAACTACGATCCGCGCCGCAACCAGTACAGCACCGCACGCTATGGCACCTACGCGGGAGCGGCACCGGTCTCCGCAACCAATAACCTGCTACAAAGCTTGGCCGCGGTTCAGCCCGGTCCCCCCTCCTATGCGGCACGCCTGCTGCGCGAAGTTTATGGCGGCGACTCTGCCTACTACCGCCACTGGGTGACGGGCAATGCCCCCTTCGTGGTGGAGAACGGGCAGATCTATGATGACCCGATCACCGGGCGCCGCTTCGTCAGCTCGGCCAACCTCGACTACGCGTTCTTCACCCAAGGCAACCCGGTCCGGCGCTCCGTCGCATTCGAGCGCTGGCGCGATTCGAACGGCATCTGGAGGCTCAGCGCGGTGTACGTCGCGGAGCGCGAGGATTTGCGCGGTCGTCTTCGGGTGCTGGACCTTCGCATGTCGGTTCACCCGGATCAGGTGCCGAACACTGCAAGTTTCTCGTTCACGCCTCCCGCAGGTTCGCGCGCGGTGGCCTTGACTCGCCCGGGCGGCTAGACGTTGGCGACCTTGAGCGGAATCCTCTGCGGACGAGCGGGTGTCGGCTCGCTCCGCACGATCTCGTTGTAAAGCGAATCCCGCTCGACCGGAACGCGACCCACTTCTTCGATCATGCGCACCATGTTTTCATGGGTGAGGGCTTGGCTCTTGTTGCCCCACTCCTCGTAGGTGATCTCGTATTCGAGGACCAAACCGTCCGCATCATCCGCTCCGTACCACAGAGCGGCCTGGGTCACCGGCACCGTGTTCATGATCCAGAAGCTCTTGATGTGCTCGAAATTATCGAGCATGAGGCGCGAGACCGCGATGTTGCGCAGGTCCGCGTTGCCCGTAGGCGGATCGATATGCGCGAGTTCCGTGTTCTCGGGATGAAAGCTGAGCGGCGTCATCGTGAGGAAGTGGCCGGTCTCGTCCTGGAGCTCTCGAAGCTGAACCAGATGGTCGACAAGTTCCTCATCCGTCTCGATGTGGCCATAAAGCATCGTCGCGTACTGCTTCAAGCCGAGCTTGGCAGCGGCCCGCGCCACCGCCTTCCATTCCTCGCCGTCGAGCTTGCGGTCGAACAGTTCACGGTGAACCCGGTCAGACAGCACCTCGATGCCGCCCCCTGGTAGAGAGTCGAGCCCCGCCTCGATCAGATCGGCGAGCGCTTTCTCGATGCTGCACTTGCCCACCCGCGCGATCTCCACGATCTCGACCGCCGTGAAAGCCTTAACGTGCA
>DATLGQ010000418.1:0-5436 GCA_035540435.1 Fimbriimonadaceae bacterium | reverse complement strand
GTTCTCGCAGGAGTCAACTACGGGGCCTCAGTCGAGCAGCGCAACGTCCGCGACCTTAGTGGCCACGTTCTCCAAAGACGATTCGGCAGTACTCAGCCCGGAGCGGGCCGCCAGCAGCGGGCTGACCTCCCGCAAGGCCTCGAACGTTGTACCGTGCGCGACCGGAATAACTCGGTCCGTTGCGAGTAGTGCGGACAGCTCCTTCTCCGCGATCCCGTCCGACTGGATGCTCTTTAGCAGTGCCGGAGTCACCAGCACGATGCCAGCCCGCGAGTTCGCCAAGCCCTTGTCGATCTGGCGGAGCAGCGATGTACCCAGCGGTACGTCTTTCTCGCTGAACCAGACCTTCACGTCAAGGTCGACCAAGAGGTTGTAAAGATCGAGGGCGGCGCCCTCGCGATCGGCCCAAGCATGGCAAAGGAATAGATCACGCCGGTCGGGGTAGGTCTGGGCGATGCGAACGACCTGCTCCCGTACCGGGTTGAGCGTCTGATACTCGCGAACGGAGTAGCTGATGGACGACCGACGAGCCCGGCTCGAACCGCTGCCGCCACCACCTCCGGCCGACGACCGACTCGCGTAGCTGGGCAAACGTGCGGGTGCCGCCGGAGTGTAGACAGGAGCGGAGTAGGAGCCACCACTTCCGTAGCCCCGATAACCTCGGTAGCCTCCGTAGCTCCGCCCGTGAACTGGGCAGTCGGCTCCGCCGCCGCGAATGTGACCGAGGACCGGCGCGGTGCATCGCCCCATGGGCAGATCATACAAACCCGCCCCTGCTCGTCGAGGCAGCGACGATGGCTGTGGCGCACCATCTTGTGGCCTTCCTGGCAGGCTGTCGGGAGGGGAGAGGATCTTGGAGGCACTGCGCGTGCCCGAGGCGCAGTCCCTCACGTGTAGGCCTGGAGCCACCGGGCAGTAATCCCGTGTCGCGCATCATGGCGTCGGTGGCCCGGCCCGTCGGGGTAGACTCGCAGCCATGTCAAGAGGGGCAACCAATAACAAAGTCCGATGTGGCCGCCCGTCCTCCTCGAAGCGGACTGACGCCGTCATCGGCTGCGGACTAAGGCGGCTTGGGCCGTGCCACCAGCCGTCCGCCCGGAGCGCCGAGTGATGGCGAACGTCAACCTCACGAATGCCAAGAGGGCGAGGCAAGACGAGTTCTACACGCAGTGGCCCGACATCGAGCGCGAGATGAACGCCTATCTGGAGTATGACCCCGAAGTTTTCCGCGACAAGGCGATCCTTCTCCCATGTGACGATCCGGAGTGGTCCAACTTCACCAAGTTTTTCGCTCTCCACTTCATGGACTTCGGCCTCAAGAAACTCATCTCGACTTCGTACGCGCCAGATAGCCACCCCGCTGGCGAGTTTTATCAGACGACTCTGTTCGAGACCGGGGACCCCAAGTTTGACCCGGCCAAGACCCGGGCCAACGGCAAGGTCTTCAAGCTGGAGCCGAAAGACGTCAACGACGACGGCGTTATCAACATCGAAGACCTCCAGTGGGAGTACCTCGAGGGGGACGGAGACTTTCGCAGCGCCGAGGTTACGGCTTTACGCGACGAGGCGGACATCGTGATAACGAACCCGCCATTCAGCCTCTGGCGGCCTTTCCTCGCTTGGCTTGTGGATGGTGACAAGAGGTTCTCGATCATCGGCAGCAACAACGCGACTACGTACAAGGAAGTGTTTCCGCTGATCCAGAACAACAAACTGTGGAAGGGCGCGACGGCGAATAACACTGACATGGTATTCGGTGTGCCGAAGGGGTTCGGCGTTGCCGAATCCGATCGCCTGAAAGCTGAGAAGCTGGGCTACCCCTCGAATGATCGTTATGACTACACCCGACTCGGCAATTCGTGCTGGTACACCAATCTAGACCACGGTCGACGCCACGAGCCTCTTCAGCTCATGGCGATGGCAGACAATGTCAAGTTCAGTAAGCACCGAGACATCCGGGGAGCCCAGTACCAGCGTTACGACAACTTCGATGCGATCGAGGTGCCCTACGTCGATGCGATCCCGAGTGACTACGACGGGATGATGGGCGTGCCGGTGACCTTCCTCGACAAGTACAACCCTGACCAGTTTGAGATCCTCTTCAATGCCGACGACATGGAGCAGACGAAAGCCTTCGGGGTCGAGCCCCTCGGTGTCAAGCGAGTTGCCGACTACTACGCGGCAGGCGGCACCGGCGGCAATAGCAAAGGTCACCGAAAACTCTTCCTCTACAGCCAGCGACCGTGGGTGCCTTTCAAGCGGATTGTGATTCGGCGAAGAGGATGACATGCATTCGGAGTTGAACCATCACCTCGTCCGTCAAGTCGTGGACGGCTTCATGTACAACGAGTTTGAGGGCAAGGGGCTCTTTGGCCTCGGCGGCCACCTCGTCATCCAACCTGAGTACCAGCGGCACTACATCTACGGCGACGGCAAGAAGGACGTTGCCGTCATCGAGTCATTGCTCAAGGGATACCCGCTGGGGCTGATCTATTTCAATGTTGCGGGCGACACGCTCGAGGTCCTCGACGGCCAGCAGCGCATCACCAGCATTGGCAGATTCGTGACCGGCAGGTTCGCGATAAAGCAGGACGGAAGGGAGCAGACCTTCTCCTCGCTGGCCGGCGAGGCAAAGGAGAAGATTCTTGACAGCATCCTGCTCGTCTATCACTGCTCTGGCACGGAGAAAGAGATCAAGGAGTGGTTTGATACCATCAACATCGCCGGCGTGCCCCTCAACACCCAGGAGCGCTTGAACGCGATCTACTCGGGCCCATTCATCACCAAGGCCAAGGCTGAGCTCTCTAATAGCCAGAACGCGAACATGCAGAAGTGGTCCGCCTACATCAAGGGTGACCCGAAGCGGCAGGAGGTCCTCGAGGAGGCCCTGACGTGGGTCTCGTCCGCCGAGGGCATCAGCGTCGACGCCTACCTGGCCCAGCATCGCCGGGACACCGATATCAGCGGTCTGAAGACGTACTTCACCTCCGTGATCGACTGGGTCGGCAGCGTCTTCACCCGTCCGCCGGACAAGGAGATGCGCGGGCTCGATTGGGGTCGGCTCTACGAGACCTATCACTCGCAGTCATACAACGCGGCCACGATCGACCGTGACATCCAGGCACTCCGCGCCGATCCAGCAGTCCACAACAACAAAGGTATATACGAGTACCTGCTGGGTGGCGAGACGGACCCCAAGTTGCTAGACGTACGGTTGTTCGATGACGGGACGAAGGTTGCCGCCTATGAGCAACAGACCCAGAAGGCGGAGAAGGACGGCGTTTCCAATTGCCCGCTGTGCGCGATCGGCACTGATGCAAACAAGACCCGCATCTACAGGCTGAACGAGATGGACGCCGATCACGTCACCGCTTGGTCGAAGGGCGGTCGGTCGACGCTCGGCAACTGCGTGATGCTCTGTGTGACGCACAACCGAGCGAAAGGGAATCGCTGACAGTGGGCCGTCAGTGGGGCACAGCTTTGCAGAAGCCCGTCGCCACCGCCCGATAGGCCGGCCTCGGCCGCACGTCGTCGGCGAACAGAGCGGAGGCCGAGGAGAGATTGACTTGCGCGACGTACTATTTGCTCGGTCTGGCGGTGGCGATACGCGCAAGACCGAACACCCGTGCCATTTTGTACCAATCTGTGACCCTGCAAGGACGGGAACAGGCATATGCTGGGCCGTGGATGCGCCGGCCAGTGATGCGGGGCGCTGGAAAGGGTGGAGGTCGACCATGTCTCGGAACGAGCGTCACGTCACACGTGATCCCGACGGCGGTTGGAACGTGGTTAAACCGAACGCGGCGCGGATCAGCGCCCACACAGAGACACAAGGCACGGCCATCGATAGGGCTCGAGAGATCGTGGGTAACTTGGGTGGGGGAGAGGTTGTTGTCCACGGTCGAGACGGCCGCACCCGGGACAGCGACACCGTGCCACCCGGGAACGATCCGCATCCCCCCAAGGACACGCGCTGACCACTATTGGGCGACAGCCATGACCGCCTACCCTGAGCTCGATCAGCTCGAGTTACTGCACTCGGAGGTACGTAAGCGCGAGACCGAGCAGGGTGAGGAATGGGACGGCCTCGATCGGAAGGCGACGACCGTGTGGAGCGCCACGGGTGTTGCCTTCGGGCTTGTCGTGACCAGCGCTGCCGGGTTCTCGGGAACCCCAGGCTTGACCTTCGCTGTCTTCTCGATGTCCCTGCTGGTGCTCGTGATGGGGCTGCTCGCTGGTATCTGGACGCTATACAGCCGCCAGCGCGTCGTCGTGCCGAAGCCCGAGACGTTTGTAACGCGCTATTTCGATCGGTCGCGATCCGAGACGCTCGCGGTTCTGATCTCCACGCGCGTCGCGGCGTTCGGCATGAACGCAGGAGTCAGTAAGGCCAAAGAGTGGCGGCTCCGCGTTCAGATGTCGCTCTTTGCCATCGGCGTGGTTGGCATTGTCACCTCGCTTGTTCTTAGGGAGTTGAAGCTATGAGCGGCGAGGAACGAACGGACAATCAGCCAGAGCCGCCTCCGCCACCTCCGCCACCTCCGGACTCGGACCTATTCGACCTGGAGCGTCGCGGAGGCCAACCGGGCGGCCGGCCGACGCTCCCGCCGGCCGATTCGGAAATCTTCGACGTAGCCCGCGAGGGGGAGGACCCCAGGTATGGAGGGCTAGAGAATGAGTGACGATCAGGAGCTTGCCGCAGCGACGGCGCCCGATGCTGAGCCTACTGTTGGGGATCCGGCGGCCGAACCGTCGCTCGGACAGCCGCCGGAGGCGGATTTCGAGCTGATGGACACGGCGTTCAAGGGCGGCTTGGACGACGACGGAACCATTCGGTCCCGAGAGTAGTGAGTTCTATGCCTCACACGTACTTGCCCATTGAACGCCTCACCGTCGCCGACCGTGATCTGGCCCTCGCGAACGGCACTCTGGCTGTAAGCCGTGACGATCCCGAACCCGGCATGACCGGTCTCCGCGCATGGCACTTCGGCGTCACCCTGGCGCAGGCTGACTGGAGCCTCACGCCGGAGGCCTACGACGTTGTGCTCGTCACGCCTACGGGAACGCACACTGGTCAGGCGATCCTCAACCGCACTGACGGCACCTACCTGCGCTTCATCGGCACCGGCCCGCTAGCTCCCTGGCCGGGCCCGTAGCCCGTCACGGTCCGGCGCCCGCCAGGCGGCTAGGCCGGGTACCACGCGAGCGGGTCGCGTTCGTGAGCAGTAGCGCCCAATCGGTGGGTGCCCTGATCCACCGGTCACTGTGAGTACCTGTACCTCCTAGGTCTGGCGTTTCGTGGCTAGGCGGCCCCCGAGGCCGACTAGCGCCCGGTAGTATCGAGAGATGGCCGCCACGACGATCAAGATCTTTCTCGCCGATGGGACCCCAAACGGTCTAAGGGTGATTGAGAAGTCCAACTGGATCGGCCGGGGC
>DATLGQ010000417.1:0-4312 GCA_035540435.1 Fimbriimonadaceae bacterium | reverse complement strand
GGCCTGCCCCTGGTGCGATCCGCGCCGCTGGGCTATACCTTGGCGGTCGATGCCCGCGGAAACGTGGTCTACCGAGCGCCGCTCCGCGAGCTGAGGGCAGTGCGTGCCGAGTTGGTGTTGCCCAGAGAACCTCAAGGTTTTCCGGGCTCCACCTGGTTCCCATGGCTCTGCCTTGCCGTCACCGTGTTGGCGCCGCTGTCCGTCAGAAATCAGACGCAGCGTGGCCGAACCTCGCAAGGACCGGACAGTCCAAGTTGAAAGCCGGGTGATCCGGCACTTCAACAGGAGAGCAGTTACATGAAAAGAATCCTTCTTGGAGTCGCGGCAGTCGCGGCCCTGGTGAGCGCGGGCTGCGGGAATAGCGACGATGCCGGCGCAACCGGCGGAGACGCCGGAGCAACCGGCACTGGAACCATGCGAACGGACGAGACCGGCGCGGGCGGCTCGGGCATGGGAGATATGGGCGCCGACACCGCCGGCGGAGCCGGCGCCGGCACGGGCGGCCTTGGCGTTGGCACGACTACCAGGTAGCCGCAGCACAGCCCCCTCGAATCGAGGGGGCTGCACTTCTCAGGCCGCTTCGCCTTGGACGGCCCACTCGCGGGCGTGCCGCCTCACCTCTTCGAGCTGCACACCTCCGCCATCCGGCTCGAAGTGCTCAGGCTGGTCGAGCACCCGCTCCCAACGTCGAAGTTCCTCGATATAGGGGTCGTGTGCGATTCGCTCGCACGATTCGAGGTCGCTGATGTCGAACACGCCGATCTTTGCCCACTCGCCGCTGTTCCAGTCGGGAATGTCCACGAACGGGTAGAGGCAGACCCCTTGCAGGTCGACACCCTCGTTCAAAGCCTTGAAGCACTCCTCCATCGTCATCCGCAGCCACTCGGCACGTCGATCCTGATAGCCGCTCGTCTCGCCAATCACGATCGGCAGGTGGTAGCGGTTCCAAGCGTAGAGCAGCATCTCGCTCAGGGGCTTGCGCCGTGGATCTCTCGGCCCGAGGACCTCACGTGAGCCATCCTCGTTCATTTGCGCTTGGCTGAAGTGGTAAACGTTGACCCCCACGATGTCGAGAACTTCCGGAGACCCGCCAAGCTCGGGGTTCCGTCGCCCGTAGAGCATGTCGAAACCTTCGTAAGCATCGTCGTAGGCGTGCTCGTGAGCTTCATCGGCCAGGTCCGGACGATCGGGCGGAGGCACCGCGTGCACCATGGGGTCGACGTGCACCATTCGCGCTTCAGGGATCACGTCCCGGATCGCTTTGACGGCTTCGATGCTCATCTGGCAAAGCCGTCGCTTGAGCTCATCATTGCGGCCTTTGGCAAAGGGGTACATCCAAGCCATGTCGCTCGCGCCCGCCGCGAAGAAGGTGATCTCGTTGACCGGGGTGAAGAAGGGGGCCATGCCACTCCGCGACTTCAAGCGCTCGGCCACTGCCTGGCAATAGTCGACGAAGCGCTTCCGGCAATCGCCTTCGAAGGGGTCGCAGCCGTCGGGAAGGCCGTAGTGGAAGAGGTCCCAGATGGCGACGAGTCCGCAGTCGTCGAGGGTCTCGAGGACGGGATCGAATCGGCTCCAGTCGTAGCGCCCGCTGCCCAGGTCGACGAAGGGCCACGGCACCGCCTCGCGGACCACGCCGATGCCCAAATCCTTGACACATTCGCAGTCGGCGCTCAGATGCCGGTCGTGGCCCGTCAGCCGGATGTAGTCCTTGCGTTCGCCGTCCTTCCACAGGAAGGTCGAGCACTCGAAGCCGGCCATGAAGAAAGTTGGGAAGATGGAGGTTGCCATGGCAACCTCTTTGGACCGCTCCGCGGTCGGTTCAGTTCAGCGGTAAAGGAGATCCCGCGTCCCTGTGTTGTCTTGCAAAGCAAGTGCTTTATACTAAGCGTGTGAGAGGAGTCGCGCTGAGAATCTTGCTCACCATTTGCGGGGGGGGGGGGATAGCGTTTGGACCGACCGTGACTCTGGCGCCGACGCAGTACAGCCGGGAAGGCGGCAACCCGAGCGGCGGCTGGACGATGGACGCTCACTCGAACACGGTCGTGTCGATGTTGAAGGACGGTCTCACGTTGCAGGAAGCTCTCGCAAAAGCAAACAAGGATTATCCACCTACCGACGGCTTGGGCGAGTACATGCCTATGCAGCTCGTTGGCGACCCCTTCTCACGCATCTCTTACGTCTACCTAGGTGCGGTAAGCGAACATGACAGCAGGAGGTACATGTGGTACATAGTGTTCTAGTGCTTGCTGGGTTGTTCTTCCCGCAGTTCAGCACCCAAGCGCTTGATTCGAAGTTTCGCCAGTTGGTCGCACGCGGAGCACTGGGTATTGGGCCCCTGACGGGCGCGCCTGTGAACCTACCCGGCGTCATTCGAGGAGGCGTCAGCTCGGATGGGTCAGAATACAGCCTCTCCTTGTCAGACGCTGGATCGCATGCGAGCGCTATCATAGACACCCGCTCTGGTCTATTCAGAGTTTTTCATCTTCATGGCGCCCGGGTTGAACCCCAGGGCCAGGAGTGGGACACAAGTCGGGAGCTCTCTCATAATCAGGTGCTTGCGTTGGTGCGTGAGTATTCGGAGATAGCCGGGTTCGCGAGCCGAGTCAGCATTTGGAGCCTCCGCCAGGCAAACAACAATGGCGTCAAGTGCTGGGAAGCGCATGTGGTGCCGGTCCACCAAGGCGTGCGCTACTGGAACGGAAGTGCGGCGCCCATACACATTGAGTATCAGACAGGCCGTCTGGTCCAGGCTCACTTCCGGCCCTACCCCTCGCCTCCGGCGAGTGTGACGCCACACGTGAGCGCGGAACAAGCACGGGCGACCATGCTGGCGTATCTGTTCCAGACGAGGCCGAACGAACTGGTACTGGAGGAACTCCATCCGGTGGAACTGGTCATCTGGCGTCCTCGGCCGATGAGCCTACCGCTGGAGAGCTTCCTGACCGACGCCCACCGGCAGATGGCGGAAAACGATCAGGGACTGCTCGTTTACCGCGCGCTCTACGTGAATCCGGAGCGGGCCCATCCCACTCTGGGCCCCATCGGTACCCTCCACTGCTACGTCGACGCCAAGACCGGGGCGTTGTTGAACGTAGACGATATGGGCGATCCGAGGCGGGGCGGCTTCGGAGGAGGCTGGGGCGCGAAGCCCGCCGAGATGAAGACCCTCTTTCGCTGGCCCCAGGGAGATCTCAGCGTCTATGCCGGAAAGAAGAGCCAGCTCGTAAGAGGTGCCGCGATCGAGTCGACGACTCCAGGTACAGCGCCGGGGGGCGAAGGCTTCCGTCTAGCGCTCTTCACGGGCGGGCGGGCTCTGGTCGTGAGGTTCTACGTTAAGGAAAGCTTGCTTGGCGTGCCCAGAGGCGAGTCGCAGTGGCAATACGGACGTCCGAGCAAGCCCCTGCTGGAAGCTTTACGAAGGCTCGCGCCAGCGAAGTGACCTAGCTGCCACGCCGGCCGCCGCGAGTGCCGCTGCGAGACAGGGTTCTGCCGGAGTGCACGCGGGCCGGGTGCACCCGCGCGGGCGGTTGGCTCAGGCCGGCGTCCGCCAGGTAGTCTTTTCGGACGGTTACATGATTGAGGAGGCGCTCGAAGAGGCAAACAGGAAGTATCCGCCCGATGATTCCGCAGGCAATCCCATGCCGATGGCCGCGGTGGGTGATGGCAAGAGCCGAATCTCGTATGTGTATGTTCCCAATCTTCAAGAGAGTGATCCTAGGAGGTACCTGTGGCACTTGGTGCTGTAATCCTCTCCCTGTTGCTCGTCCAGAGCGAGTCGATTGACCATGAGACGAGGATTCTCGTTCTCTCGAGGGCGAGGGCGCTTCTTGAAAGAGGTGCCCAAGGAATCAGATCCGGCAACGAAGGAGCCTCACTGAGTTTCCCCGGAACTCCCAGCCTTGGCGTCAGGTCGGACCCACCGCGAATTCGTGTAACGTTTGCAGATGTCGGCGCCGACGCTTCTGTGACGATGGAGCGTTCCTGTCGCATGATCAGCCATGTACGACTTGGTGGCGCCCGGGTTGAACCCCATGGTCAGGAATGGGACCCGGCTCGCGAACTTACTTACGATCAAGTGCTTGCACTCGTGCGTGAGTATTCGGAATTGGCCGGCTTCGCCGATAGAGTCAGCATCTGGATCATGGATCGGAGCAGCTACAACCAGGCCGTCAAGTGCTGGCGAGTGGTAGTAGTGCCCGTCCATCAAGGCGTACGCTACTGGCCGACGAGCGGGGGAACAATCAAGATCGAGTATCAGACCGGCCGGCTCGTCGAAGCCTCCTTCCGCCCGTATCCGTCGCCTCCCGCT
>DATLGQ010000416.1:0-7507 GCA_035540435.1 Fimbriimonadaceae bacterium | reverse complement strand
GCTTAAAGCGTTCGGCGATAAGCACGGGATGGTCCATGTAGACAATATCATCCTCGATGGGGTCAGCGGCTCACTGCCCGGCGCACGTACTGACATCGAGGAGATCATCGAGCTTAAGCGACTCAAGGACAACTTCGACGTACTTCTCGTCCAAGACCTTAGCCGACTAACTCGTGGTGGACCGGAGCATGGCGGAAAGGTGGAGTATGACTTGGCCGCTGCGGGTATCGAGCTGGTTCTTGCTACTGGCGATCTCCCCACCGGAGATCATGGATCAATCCTGCGATGCGTCTCGTACGTCGCTGACAAGCATGCCGCGAAGGGCATCTCGTTTGCAACGACTCGCGGCCACATGTCGGCCATCATGGACGGACGAACCGCCCACTGCGGAAGTCCGCCGTACGGGGTAGACCGCCTCTACGTCGATAGGGACGGGCGGGAGTTGCATGTCATCCGGCTTCTGCCTGACGGACGACAACAGAAACTTCATCCAACCTCTGGTGAACTCTTGGCGGAGTTTGACGCCTCTTCCAGAGAAAAGTTCAGGCACTACGTTAAGCAGGCGGGGGAATCGGTAACGCTCGTTCCAGGCGCTCCCGAGCAGGTCGAGGTTGTTCGGCGGATCTTCCAAAGACACCTCGTTGATCACTGGGGCTGCTATCGGATCGCAACCGAGCTGAATGCTCTTGGGGCAAAGTCACAACGTGGTCGCAATTGGACAATCGGCAGTGTTCACAAAGTCCTACACAACCCGGTCTATCTCGGACGGGGGTTGGCAAATTACGAAGCGACGGGCGTGCATCACCTGCGTGATCGAAATGGCCCCCGTCCAACGAACCGTGGCCTCATGGAGCTGGCTTCTCGCCCTCGACCTCGGCGTACGGTGCGTCCACCAACAGACTGGGTGTGGATGGAGTACCCCCGACTTGAAGAGTTTCTCGATCCTGAGACGCGGGAGCTTGCGCGCCTGTTCCAGCAACGTCAGCAGGACTTCCAGCTCACCGATAGACCGAAGCGACGAACGCGAGACCGGCACCGCGACAGTCCGTTTCTACTGAAGGGGATGTTACGGTCGGTCCAGGGAGACTTTGAGCTAACTGGTCGCGTCACCGGGTCGAGCAAGACAGACCGCACGCGATATTACTGGATTAGCCGCAAGTACGGTCGGTACACGCGATCATCCGGGTTGGGCCGCATGATCCCCGCTGAACCCCTTGAGCATGCTGTTCTCAATGCCGTACGGGACGCACTGACAGTCACTCGACACACGGAAGAGGAAATCCGGCGAGTTGTGGCAGAGCAGGTGGCCGCTGCTCGAACCGACAATGCTGAACTGCCCGGTTTGGAGGCACAACGGAACGACATCATCCGGCAGATGGAGTTCATCATGAATGAACTGGGGTCGGCAGGCAAGGAGGCGATGAAACGTCGGTTCCAGCAGTTGGAGGCCAAGCTGGAGGAGATCGAATCGCGGATGTCAAACGTCAAGCGCTTGAGCAAAGGCTCGGTACTTGACCCAGAGGCGGAGGTTCAAATCGCGGTCGCCGCGATTCGAAACCTCCACGCGTTTTGGGCTGACGCGCCGAGACCAGCGCTTCGCCAACTGCTCCAATCGGTCGTGAAGGTTTTGCGAGTAGATCTGGTAACAAGACAAGTTCAACTGGAGATGGCGCTTCCGATGTGGGCGGTTTCCGAATTGGCCGGAAAACCAGCCGGCATGTGCCCCGTATCTCGTCAGTCAAAAAGGAGTAGACACCAGGCACATGGCGATTTCGTTCTGATTTCCGCGATTTTCGACTGCGATTGGAGCCGTCAGCAGCGTTGTTTTACATGCCATCGCAGCGCGCGGAGGGCGGCGTGACCGTACTTGATGTAATCCTGCGGCCACGCGAGGTAGCGAACAATAACCCGCGTCGCCCACGGAACGCTTGAGGGCGAAGGTCGAGGCCGCTGGTCGCTGCACGACGGGACGAGGATAGGCGGTCCATGACTGCCGAGGGATCGACCGGCGGCATCTCCGGCTAACTACCTGCTTCGATTGCCGCCGCAGGAAGGCCGCATAGGGGCGGCCCGAACGCGATGCCCATGAATGCATTCATTGGGTTGCATTCCGGCGCCTGGGGGACCGTCTCCTCCAAGGCAGCCTGCGGAATGGTAAGGTCTTGCCCATTAGCTTTGTCATCGTCGAGGTCACGAACGAGAACGAGACGCTCGAAGCGAACGTCTCGGCGTCGGACAACGGGTTGCGCCCGTCGAAGCCGAGCTTCCATCTCATGCTCGGCCCGGCCCCCAACCGCGACATCGTGTTGACGCCCGCCGAAGTTCTCAGGCGGATCGGCTTCGCCATCGCGGACCAGCTGAAGGACGAGGAGGAAATGATCCGCCGCGAGGCCGAGGGGGCTAGATCGTTGATGATGGGACTGGAGGATGGCGGACACGTCGTGCTGCGGTTCGACATCGGTGTGTCGAAGCAAGAGGCGATGGATGCATTGATCGACGGCGGACTGGATCGACAACGGGCTTCTGAACGCGAACCTCAAGCGAAACAGGAGTAGCACCTATGGATCGAGAGATAGAGATCGAGGGCATACCGTTCGAAACGGCTGACGAAGCGCTCCAGTACGTCAACGCCTCCGGTCGCGGCGTGGCCATTACCGTTGAAGGCATCAACGGCTACCTGGTGGTCGAGCGGAAGGTAGCGGACATTCTCGCGGAGCGGGCGGTGCCGTTTGCCTGCTTCTTCGACCATGAGATGCCGGACGGCAGCATTCGCGTCGTCTCGGTTCCTGCCGGCGATCATTGACCAGCGGCCAGCGAAACGGGGCTTGATGGGTGACCGTCTGACCGGAGTTGGCGCAGCGATTCCGCAGATCGGGTCTGCACGTTGCGTGACAGAGCGAGGAGAATCAGCTCCGTGGGTCGATAACACCCAGTTGCCTCGCAGCCCCTACTCCCTCGCCCATCAACCGGCGACCGTCTACGCGCTTCGAGGCACGATAAAAGCGGTTTCGTAGCGCCAGCGGTTTGCCGCCAGACTCAAAAAACAACGGCCAAAGAACGTCCATGAGGGTTCGACAGGGCAGGCTTACACCGACCCCTGAAGAACGTAGGCAACCGATCTTACGACGGGTCGGTGGACGCGTGTTCGCAGGGGATGAGTACCTGCGAGTTCGGGCTGAGTTCCTTGAGGTTAGCAACTGAACCAAATCCGGGCGCCGTCACCCCACGACCCGGTCCTGACAGTCCTCAAGTCTTAGATGGCCCCCCGGCTATGTGCCGACCTCTTTCTGTTCTCTTGCTGCTTGTGTCTGTCTTGCTTCCACTGGGGAGGAAAAAGGACGCAAGCGACAAGAGAACAGAAAGTCAGGCACAGGGGCGTCGGTCTGCGCCAGACCGCACGGGCCATCAAAACCCCTGACAGCTACCCAGCAGAGGCGGATCACCCAGAATCCATCAAAACAGCCGAAATTGGCGTCGGTCGGCCCAACCCGGTAAACTTGTCGCGGGCTGGCGCGAACCGGGTGCGCACCGACAGGGGTTGCTGAACTCAACGCTCGGGTCCAAATCAGACCTTCCAGGTGAGCCAGCTCTCAGAGTCGTCGGTGATTCCCGGCGGCTCTTGCCGGCCGCTGGGAACCGCTGCCGCTGATGGCGGAGAGGGACGATGGACCTTCAGCAACTCAGACCGAACTCGATTCTTCGCGGCTCTCTCTTTAACGAACCAGTTCAGGTCATCGCCGTCATCCCGCTCGGTACGTCTCTCAAGGTGATCGGCACGGGTCTCAAGACGGGGCTGACCCACCAACCAGTTCTTTCTCCAGAGCAACTCGCGTCGCTCGACGTGTCATCGGAAGAGAAAACGTACGACGGCGACTCGCTCCGGTTTCGCCTAGGGGTCGAAGCCATGCGGCTGGCCCTCGCCTACGAGTACGACCCCTTCTTTTCGCTCTCCATCGCTCGCGTCGATCCGCTGCCCCATCAGCTTGAAGCCGTCTACGACTACTTCATCCGACTCCCGCGCGTCCGGTTCCTGCTCGCGGACGATCCAGGCGCCGGGAAGACCATCATGGCGGGGTTGCTGCTGAAGGAGATGAAGATTCGCGGGCTGGTGAAGCGGACGCTGATCGTCACCCCCGCCAACCTGACCTTCCAATGGCAGCGCGAGATGAAGGACAAGTTCCGCGAGCAGTTCACCGTCGTTCGCGGCGACATTCTTCGCGCCAACTACGGCTCGAACCCCTGGCAAGACCAGAACCAGGTCATCACGTCCGTCTCCTGGGTCAGCCGGGTCGATGACGCGAAGGAAAGCCTGCTGCGAAGCCACTGGGATCTCATCATCGTGGATGAGGCCCACAAAATGTCGGCGGCGAGCGCCGACAAGAAGACGCTCGCGTACGAGCTGGGCGAGCAGCTTTCGCAGATGACTGACCATTACCTGCTGATGACGGCGACGCCGCATAAAGGCGACCCCCAGCATTTCTGCCTCTTCCTCCAACTGCTCGACCGGGACGTATACGGCGACGTGAAGAGTCTTGAGGAGGCGATGGACCGGAACAGCGCCCCATTCTATCTCCGTCGTACCAAGGAGGCCTTGGTCACGTTCCCCGATCCCGAAACTGGCGTCGTCAAGAAACTGTTCACCAAGCGGCACGTTGAGACAGTCGAATTCAAGATCGACGCCGAAGAGGCGGACTTCTATTACCAGCTTACGCGGTACGTCGAGATGCAGTCGATCAAAGCGTCGCATGCTAATGAGACGACTGGACGCGCCGTCGGCTTCACGATGGCGATGCTCCAAAGGCGGTTTGCATCCAGCCTCTACGCCGTCCGCCGCAGCTTGGAGCGGATGCGGGACAAGCGTGAGCGCATCCTGGACGACCCGGAAGCATTTCGCAAAGAGCAGATCGCCAACAAGGTGCCCGACGATTTTGACGAGCTACCAGAGGACGAGCAGAACGACATCCTGTCGAAGCTCGAAGACACCGTCGCTTCTGTCGATCCCATGGCACTCCGCGAGGAGATCCAAGACCTGACCAAGCTGATCGACCAAGCCCGGGTCTTGGAGCAGCGTGAGGTCGAGACGAAGTTGATCAAGCTCAAGGAAGTGATTAGCAGCCAGGGGATCTTCACCGACAGGAAGATGAAGCTGCTGATTTTCACGGAACATAAGGACACGCTCGATTACCTCGTCGCCAAGCTGCAAGGTTGGGGGCTGAGCGTCACACAAATTCACGGCGGGATGAAGATCGGCGACCGTGACACGCCCGGCACGCGCATTTACTCCGAGCGAGAGTTCCGCGAGGACTGTCAGGTACTCGTTGCCACCGAGGCGGCGGGCGAAGGCATCAACCTTCAGTTCTGCTGGTTCATGGTGAATTACGACATCCCCTGGAACCCGATGCGCCTCGAACAGCGCATGGGTCGCATCCACCGCTACGGCCAGGAGAAGAACTGCCTAATCCTGAACTTCGTCTCAACCAACACCCGCGAAGGTCGTGTGCTGGCGAAGCTGTTCGAGCGCCTCGAACAGATCGAGGCGGACATTGACCCGCAGCACACGGGTAAAGTTTTCAACGTCCTCGGCGACATGTTCCCGGCCAATGGGCTGGAGAAGATGCTCCGCGACATGTATCTCCACAACCTCACCGAGGACATGATCAAGGAACGGATCATTGAGGAGGTCGATACAACCCGCTTCCGCCAGATCACGGACTCGACGCTCGAAGGATTGGCGAAGCGCGAGCTGAACCTGTCGGCCATCGTCGGCAAGAGCGCCGAGGCGAAGGAACGCCGCCTCGTTCCCGAAGTTATCGAGGAGTTCTTTACGAACGCCGGGCCAGTAGTTGGCGTCACGCCCAAAGAGATCAAGGACGGCGCGCACATTTACAGGATCGGCAAAGTACCACGCCCGCTCTGGCCGGTCGGGGAGGAACTCGAACCCGATTTCGGAAGGCTCGCGCGCGAGTACAAGAACGTCGCTTTCGACAAGGAAATCGTGAGGAGAGACGCGACACTAGACTGGGTGACCCCCGGCCACCCCCTGTTCGAAACCGTTCGTGCCGCCGCCGAAGACGCCGTACGTTACGATCTAGAACGCGGCTCGATTTTCTACGACCTCCACTCTTCGGTTCCGTACCACCTCGACGTCTTCTCTGCTGCGATCAAGGACGGGCGCGGCAACGAGCTGCACCGCCGCCTGTTTGTCGTTCAATCCATGACTGATGGAGTGCTGACAGTCCGCCAGCCGACCATCTTCCTTGATCTTTCCGTCGCGTTAAAGGATGCGACCGCGCCTTCGATCACGCTTCCGGATCGGTCGTTGCGCGAACAGAAACTCGTAGAAAAGGCGCTGACGCCGTTTCTCGCGGAGGTGATGGACCAGACAGCCAAGCAGACGCGAACTATCCGCGATCACCTCCAGATCAGCCTGAACGAATTGATCCATCGGCAGAACATGACGCTTGGCAAGCTGCATGACGATCAGTCGCAGTTCTCGGAGGTTCCGAACTGGCTGCTCGCTTCGATCAAGCAGGCCGAGGATCGCGTTGACGAGCTGAACGGACGCCTTGAGCGACGTCTTGCGGAACTGGCTCAGGAAGAGCAATGCTCCATCGGGGCGGTCGAATACATCGGCTCGGCCTGGGTGCTGCCTCATCCTGAGCGCGCGGCACCGGGTATCGCACCCATGGTGCGCGACGAGGAGATCGAGCGAATCGCCGTCGAGGCGGTCATCGCTCATGAGACGGCACGCGGCTGGGTTGTGGAGAGCGTCGAGAAAGACAATCGCGGCTTCGATCTGATCTCCCGCAGGCTGCATCCCGAAGACCCCAAGACGGCCATCGAGGTCCGGTTCATCGAGGTCAAAGGGCGGGCCGGCGTGGGCGAGGTCGCGGTGACCGGCAACGAGTACAAGACCGCCGAGCGGCTGAAGAACGACTACTGGCTCTACGCCGTCTTCAACTGCGGGGGCAAGCCCCAGGTTCACATCGTTCGCAATCCAGTCACCCTGGGCTGGGAACCAATCGTTCGCGTTGAACATTATCACGTCGGCGCCGACAGCATCCTCCGCGCCGCCACGGAACAGGGAGCGGTTTGATGAATACGAATACTCGCATTGAGGAACCAGAGATCCAGCGCGACGCGAACGGAAAGATCAAGCGCGTCTCGCTCGTGTAAAGATGATCTACAAGCTCCAGGAGCTTTACAAAGAAAAGTCTATCTAATGGATCTTTCGACGGCTCAAGATCGTGAGGACGTGATTACCGTCTTCGAGGGTTTCGGTCGAGAATCCGTCGCCGGGGGCGGCAGCCGTCGCCCGCTCGTGAAGAGCTACATGCTCGAAACCGTCCCGCCACATCGACAACAGCCAAGAGTCGCCGACATCTTTCGACGGATTTCCTGTCGACTTGATCCGGTTGATTCGACACTGTTTCGGGTGTTTGACGAAAAGCGAGCCACGTTTGTCGGAGTCGTAGAACAAATTCACGAGCGGCATCCAGTGTTCTTC
>DATLGQ010000415.1:0-3365 GCA_035540435.1 Fimbriimonadaceae bacterium | reverse complement strand
CAATAGGATTCGGGTGGGGATGAGCGATGGCGGTTTCTTCGTGGCCGATGAAGGCATCGGCTTCGACCAACAGCACGCCGACAAGATCTTCGCGCCCTTCGAGCGGCTGGTGACCGAGCGCGAATACCCGGGCACCGGGATCGGCCTTGCGAACGTGAAGCGGATCATCGAGCGGCACGGCGGAAGCATCTCCGCCTCGAGCCAAGTCGCCGTCGGCTCGACCTTCACATTCTCGGTCTGACCTTTCCGCTCTCCGGCGTCGTCAAACGTGCACAGCGCACAAGGAGACGACCCATGCCCGACAGAGTGAACGACACCGCAGGAAGCAGAATTCAACCCGACGACGAGCAGCGATGGCGGGAGGTCCGGCCGCCAGACGACGAACTGGACGAACTGCGCGCGGCCAGAGACGAGAAGAGCGATTTCGAGGTGGGCCAGGAACCAGTTCGAGGAAACTTCGACGACGCGGGCAACCCCACAACGCCTGCCGATGAGGCCAGCATGGCCAAAGCCGACGTGCCAGAGCAGCCGTATGAACCGCCGTACGAATCGGTAGAGATTCAGGGGCAGCGAAGCGAAGACCCTGAAGCGGATACCGGCCACAAAACGCCTGATCCGCGTGATGCGCTCCCAGAAGACGAGGAGGAGGCGGCGTGAGAGACGAACACTTCAACGACGTGGACGATCAAGGTACGCGCCGGGTGAGCGACGAGGCGAGGCGGCCGCTCTACAACTTCTGGGTGCTGATCATGGGGATCGGCATGCTCTTCCTCCTTGGCTTCCTCGTGCTGGTGGGGATCTTCCGCTGAGGATGGCTCGGGTATGGTCGCGGCATGAGCGACTTCGCGACCGCCTGGAGACTCTCTAGGAGTCGCTTCGTGGAGGCTGTGTCGGGGCTGAACGACGAGCAACTCAACTGGCGGATGTTCCCAGGCTCGCTGACCTTGGGAGAGATGGCGCTGCACGTGGCTGGCGTCGAAGTCTCCTTCGTCTCGCAACTCATGAGGCTCTCGCTCGATGAGCCCATGCAGCGCCTGAAGCTTGCCGCTACGGACGGGGTGGTCAACGACCAACCGTTCCCCTACCCGCTCGAGCAGGTTACGGCGGGTTTTGTGGCTCAGGCTCTGGAGTCGGCTCGGTTACTGGTCGAGCCGGCGATCGAGAATCCCAGTCAGGAAATCCGGTCACGCGAACTGGTGAGCGCGCTAGGTCCGGTCATTACCGGGGAGGGCGCTTTTGCCCGGCTTGCCTTTCATCCTGCCTACCACCAGGGGCAGGCCCACCTGATCCGCACCTCGCCCGACTTCCCGACTTCCTAGCCGGCCGCTACTTTGTCTGCCCGGAGCGGCTTCGGGTGGCGTGATGGTTCCAGCCGCTCAGGACGATGCGCTCGTCGGGGTGGCCGTTGCCATGCTCAACTCGATCATCGCCGGCATACATCTGCACGAGGACCGTCTTACGAACCTGATTTGAGCGGTTGGGCATCGAGCCATGTAGGGTGAAGTAGTGGAAGAACACGACATCGCCCGGCTCGGCTTCCAGCACGGTCGCATTCTCCAGCGGATAGTTCGCGAGCACGTCCGAAGGGATCTGGCCCGAGCTGCCCTCGACGCGGCCCAGTCGGTGAGAGCCCGGATAGACGCGGAGGCAGCCCATTTCATCCGTGGCGGGCGAGACGTGGATGATGGCGGCCATCATCGAGTCCTTGATAGTCGGGAAGTAGGTCCAGTCCTGGTGCATCGGGAACGGGGCACCGGTCTCGCTCGGCTTCTGGAAGAGCTTTGTGTGATGCAGGATCACGTCCGGGCCTAGGATCTCGCATGCGACCTGCACGAACGGCGGGTGGAGCAGGGCGCGGGTCCAAGCGGCGGAAAACTGCTGGACGTTGTGGGTGTGGAGTACCACCAGATTCTGATCCGCTGCCTCCTGCATGGCTGGGCCGCTCCAGCGGGCGTTCACCTGCTCCCCTGTAGACAGGATCTGGGCGACGATACGGTCGAATTCTGCTTCGAGCTCCGTCACGTGCTCCGGCCCGAACACTCCGCGCGCCACGAAGTAGCCATCACGAGTGAAAGCAGCTCCGGGGCTCTCGGCGGGGATGGCACCAGAAGAGGCTAAAGTCTCCATGCGTTCATATTGAAACCTTCCGGCCCTTGTTTCGCTAGACTTGGACAGGATGTCGCTGTTTCGCCCCGAATTCGACCTCGGCCCCTACACCTTTGCCGGCGAGCAACTGCGAGAAATCGCCTTCCCGCTTGGCGGGATCGGCTCGGGATGTGTCAGCCTCGATGGTCGGTTGGGCCTTAGGGACTGGGAGATCTATGGACGCCCCAACAAGGGCAGCTTCCTGGAGAAGACGTTTCCGGCGCTGTGGGTGCAACCGGAGGGGGAGCAGTCGCACGCGCTGACGGTCCAGGGTCCACGCGCCAAGGATTGGGTAGGCGAGGGTCGCGCGTTCTGGTCCTACGGACACGGGCAGTTCTTCAAGCAGATGGACGGGTTGCCTGGCTTCGACGCTGTGGAGTTTTGTGGCACGTTCCCAATGGCCAGGGCGCGGCTGACCAAGAAGGGGCTGCCCGTCGAGGTAGAGCTAGCGGCCTTCAACCCGTTCATTCCGCTGGACACCCGAAGCTCCAGCTTCCCGTGCGCTTGCCTGGTTTACCGGGTGAAGAACCTAACGCGTCGGCGGGTGCGCGGTACCTTGGCATGGAGCCTGATGAACCCCATCGGGGAGGGTGTCCCGGGGGAGGATCGGGCGCGCAACGAGACGAGGGACAGCGGCACCCATCGCGGACTGTATTTCTTCAACGAGAAGACGGAGAGTTCGGCGGCGCTGACTACGGCCTGGAAAGACGTCACCATCCTGGAGCGGTGGGAGACTGGGGCTTGGTTCGATGCCGTCCAGACGTTCTGGAGCGCCTTCCGCGAGGATGGACGCCTCGAAAAGGCGCAAGGCGCCAAGGGGAACCCTCGTTCGCCAGGCACTTTGGGCTGCGTCTTCGAACTTGGCCCCGGCGAAGAGGTGGAGATACCTTTCCTCATCTCATGGGTGGTCAAGCCCGTCAGCAAGTACTGGGGCGGGCCGAACGAACCCAAGGCCGAGCCTTGGAACCCTTCCTACTCAACCCTTTGGCCGACCGCATGGCATGCGGCGACTGAATTCCACAAACGCTATGAGGAGCTGTCGGCCCGCACACTTGCCTTCGAGCGGGCGATGTTCCAGTCCACGCTGCCTCCAGAGGTCTTGCAAAGCGTCAGCGCCACCGCCTCCACCCTCCATAGCCCGACGGTGATCCAGCTCGAGGACGGCACCTTCTGGGCTTGGGAGGGATGCTCGCCCACAGACGGTTGCTGCGCCGGCACCT
>DATLGQ010000414.1:0-5207 GCA_035540435.1 Fimbriimonadaceae bacterium | reverse complement strand
TGTTCAGACATGTCCTCCGGGTCGACGAACCGCAAAGACCTTCGCTGCACGCGAAAGGCGCCGGGAAGCACGAGATCCGCGCGAGACCGGTTCACTCGTGGCTCGCGGTATGGCCCAGCCGGCAGGGTTTGAGAGTTGGGGATGTCAGGGTCCAGCAGTAGCGTGAGGTGCTTATGCAAAGGCAGGTGCTGGAATCCGTCGTCCATGAGCATCACGCTGCCCGGCCAACTCCGCGCCACGAGCTGCGCGGCGAGAACGCGGCGGCGCCCGACGACGATCGGCAAGTCAGGCTGAAGCCATCGAAGCATCGCAGGCTCATCGCCCCATTCAGCCGGGTCCAACGGGCCATCCGGCGCAACGCTGGCTCCGGCCGCTCGAGGGCTTCCGTATCCACTTGCGCTGACAACGACGTCTTGTCCCAGGTTACGAAGGAGGCGGGCCAGATGAAGCACCAGTGGAGACTTCCCGCTGCCCCCGACGACCAGATTCCCGACACACAAGACCGGTCGATGAGGTTCCTGGGGGCGCTTAAGCCCGAGCCGGTACATCCCCAAGTAGGACTGCCAACCGAGAGTGTAGAGCCACGAGAGCGGGGTCAGCAAGGTCCGTACGGCGGCCGGTTTCCAGCCATCGCCGTACCAGATTTCCTCCGCTCGCATGGCTGGATTCTAGCGGAACCCGCTAAACTCCCAGGGGAGTGAACCAAGCATGAGCAGCACCGTCTTCTCCGACATGGGTCTTCAGAGCGACCGGGATAAAGTGGCGCACCTGCTTCGGCGCTTCGCCTTCGGAGCGAGCGAGTCCGAGCTGGACTACTACGCGAAGGATGGCTACGCGGGAGTCGTGGACAAGCTGCTGAACTTCGACAAGATCGAAGAAGCGATCGAGCCTGAAATCAGCCAGTTCATGACGGGCGATCCCCCACGGCTCCAGATACAGGGCGTGCTGTCTTGGTGGACCAGCAAGATGCTGACGACGCGCCGGCCCATCGTGCAGAAGATGGCGCTGTTCTGGCACGATCACTTCGCCACCAGCGCGGCGAAGGTCAACCAGCCGCCGCTCATGCTCCAGCATATCGATCTTCTTCAGCGCATGGCCCTGACCAGCTTCCACGACCTGCTCTTGGAAGTGAGCAAGGACCCGGCCATGATCTTTTGGCTGGACAACCAGTTCAACGTGCGGGGCAAGCCAAACGAAAACTTCGCTCGCGAGATCATGGAGCTGTTCACGCTCGGGATCGGGAACTACAGCGAGCAGGACATTCAGGAGGCCGCCCGGGCCTTCACCGGCTGGAACTTCCGACGCCAAGCTGGGCGGCCGGCCGAGCCAACGAATCGGCGCATGGCGGAGTTCGCCTTTCGACCGGTACAGCACGACCCCGGCGTGAAGGAGATTCTGGGGAACAAGGGGCCCTTCGGCGGCGAGGACGTCGTCGGCATCCTCTGCGGGCATCCTCAAACCGCCAAGTACCTCACCACCAAGCTCTGGGAGTGGTTCGCGTATCCAAATCCCGAGCCGGCGCTCGTCGAAAAACTAGCGACCAAGTTTCGCGACAGCGGCCTGAAGGTCGATCTTTTGATCCGCGACATCATGATGTCGCCGGAGTTCACATCGTCAAAGGCGCTTCGGGCGATCTACAAGAACCCGGTCGACTTCGTCGTTCCAACGATGCGCCAGTTGGGCATCGGCGAGGCGATGGGGCAGTCCCTGCGTGTGGAAGGCCCAAACCCACGCGCTCGAGCGCTGCCGCTGGCAGCCGCCATCCAAACGACCCGCTCTATGGGCATGCATTTGTTGTTCCCGCCGGATGTGGCCGGCTGGGAGGGTGGCGCGGCATGGATTACCTCAGCCACGATGGTCGAGCGAATCGGTTGGGCCGACCGCCTGTTTGGCGTGGGCGCGCCGAGTCGGGGCAAGGTGCAATTGCGTTTTCCGGCGTTTCCGCTGTTCAGCGAGGATCCCACGCCACAGGGAGCCGTGACTAGGCTTCTTTCGATCTTCGACGCGCCACTGGCCAAGGAGAAAGTCCCGAACCTGGTGTCGGCTGCTGAGAAGGCTTCGGGTGGTCGGCTCACGGCGGGCAATGCGAACGCGGTCGCGGCATCGGTGAGCCGGCTGATCTTCGGCTCGCCGGAGTTCCAGTTCGCCTAAGATCCAGCGGAGGTTGCGCTCACCGAGTCGCGTGTCACGGCTCGACGTACGGCTTGACCTCTCCCTTTTCCACCTTGTCCAGCCAGTAGGTGATTCCGAAATCTCCTTCGATGGACTGGATTCGTGGCAGGCGATAGGGGTCCAGCTTGGGTGACTTGGGAGACGGCGCCGGATTGGCCCCCACCAGCAGCGCCGCCCGGTGGGTATAGGTCTTTCCGTTGTAGGTGAAGCTCTTGATCAGCGACGGGTCCTGCGGCGAGATGCCATAGGGCAGCGCAATGGAGGTGCAGTCGAACCCTTTGCCCTGGATAAAGTCTTGGGCCCGGGCCAGCTCCTCCTTCACCTTCTCGGCTGGGAGCTTCTTCAGATTGGCGTGCGTCCAGGAGTGGCTGCCAATCTCACAACCCCAATCCTTCATCATCGCCAGTTTCTTGTCAATCAACCCAGGTTGTCCCCACAGCGCCTGCGGAAGGATGTAGAAGTTGCCGCGAACGGGAAAGTCCGGATGCCTCTCCGCAAACGCCTTCCAAATGCCGACCCCACACTCAGGGTCGATGCTGCCGTCATCGAGGAGGCGGAACTGGGTGGGGTCGGAATCGTCCCAGGTGAATACGACCGGAGAGGCTCCCGGCGGGAGGTCCATGGCGTCGTCCAGGTACTGGCTCAGCGTCACGGGCCGAAAGCCCATCCGATAAAGCCGTTCGAGGTCGGCTTTGAAGCGATCCACCGAACGATCCCACCGCGCCTCTTTCTTCTCGATCCGGTGATATTCCACAATGAACACCACCCCGTCAGGATTGCCGGGGCGATCCGTTACCCGTTCTCGCTTGGGCGGCGGCGTTTCAGCCGGTGGGGGCGTGGAGGGTGACTGACTTGTAGTGGTTGCAGCAGGTTGCGGTGAGCCGCAGCCCAACATCGTTAGGGCCAGAAACAGGATTCCCGTATGAACAAGTGCAGGCGTTTTCATCAGCTTTGGGTAGGGCTCGGATTAGCCCTCATTGTGACCGGTTGCGGGGAGGGTGCCGGGAATCTCGCCGCCAAAGCCGAGCCCAACCCCAATCCAGTCTCCCATACCCCGCCTGAGCCGGAGCCACCCAAAGAGAAGCACGAGGCCTTCAAGAAGCCCGAGCATGTGCGGGGGATCTACCTGACCGCCTGGTCGGCCGGCAGCAAGCGCAAGATGGAGAAGGTCTACCAGATGCTGAAGGAGACCGAGCTGAACGCCGTCGTTATCGACATCCGCGACTCCGGCAACATGTACTGGAAGACCGGAATCAAGCTGGCGGACGAGTCGGGCGCCACCCAGAACGCGGTGGCCAAGCCCGACGAACTCTATGAGGCCCTGCTGAAGAACGAGGTGTATCCCATCGCCCGGATCTCCTGCTTCCGAGACGTATGGGTGCCGAAGAAGCATGTGGCGCGCGCGGTGCAGTTTGCCGACGGACGGCCTTGGAAGGACCGCTCCGGCCACACCTGGCTGGACCCGTACCAGAAGGTCAACTGGGAGTACATCGCGGAGGTGGTCGACTTCGCCCTCGACCAGGGCTTCCCCGAGATCCAGCTCGACTACGTGCGCTTCCCGAGCGAGGGCAAGGTCAGCACGATGGTGTTCCCGGGGAAGAAGGATTACCCGGATCCCAACGCCAAACCGGAGGACGTCATCGCCGCGTTTGCCGACTTCATCCGCGAACGAGTGCACAAGCGCGGCGCGGTCATCTCGGCCGACATCTTCGGCATCATCTCCTCAGGCACCGCCGATCAGGGAATCGGTCAGGAACTGGAGAAGATTTCGGCGCCGTTCGACCTCATCTGCCCGATGGTGTATCCGTCGCACTTTGCCCGCGGCGAGTACGGGATCGCCAACCCCAACGCTTCCCCCTACGAGATCGTCCTGAAGAGCCTGCGCGACTACTCCCGCCGCCTCCCGGGCAAGCCGGTGCGCCCCTGGCTGCAAGACTTCTCCCTGGGCGTCAAGTACGGGGTGAAGGAGGTCCAGGCTCAGATCAAGGCCGCCAAGGAGCTCGGCTACAACGAGTACCTGCTCTGGAACGCTCGGAACCAATACACCGCGGCAGCCGTGAAGGACACGAGCAAGCTCGTGAAGCCGAAGCCCGCAGAGCCCGCAGCCGACGAGCCCTCGACAACCGATAAGCCGGCCGGCGGATAGACCGCCGACGCTAAGGCTCGGGGTCTTCTGGCGATGGCTCGTGGATCGTGTCGAGCTCGTCCAGCTTGCCCTGCAGGAAGCTGCGGGCCTCTTCCAGATCCTCGCCCCGTCCCCAGCGCGCCCATCGGTCTTCTTCGGCAATCACCTCGGCGATCTCATCGGGACTGAGGTCGCGGGTGTGCGCCGTCCTCGCGAGCACCTTGGGATCCCGTGCATGGATGCGCAGGATCATGTCGCAAATGTCGTCGGGGTAGGGCCTGACGCCCCGCTCGAGAAGAGCGTCCAGTGGGTGCGCCTCGGCGTTGCTTCTGAGCATGTCTCACCTCCGGTCTTCTCTTTGACGATACTCATTCGCCACGGGTGCTGGCACTGGCGCTACAATCCCGGCATGACGTCGCCGATGATCGTCTTCGTCCTCGCGCCGGTTTCGATTCAGTCGCTGCTCCCTCAGATGCTCGACCTGGATCGCCTCATGATCGCGCCAAACCCGCGATACAAGACCGAGCAGGCCAGCAGCTACGACCGCGCCTCAAAGAGCCCGACCGAGGATTGGTTCGCCAACGGGGACGCCGGCAAGTTCCTGCGCACGGAGCGGCGCGAGGGGCGGGCGGAGTACGTGATGGCGGACCTGAGGGGGCCTGGAGCGGTGGTGCGAATCTGGTCGGCAAACCCGGCAGGCGTCATCCGGTTCTACTTCGATGGTGAGGCCGGCCCTCGGCTTGAGGCCAAGATGGCCGATCTGCTGACGGGGAAAGTGCCGCCGTTTGAAGCCCCCTTCGCCTATGGAGCCGCCCAGGGCACCAACCTGTACTTCCCGATCCCCTACTCGCGGGGCTTGAAGATCACGGTGGATAATTCGGATAACGACCGGGCGAGAGCGCTCTACTAC
>DATLGQ010000413.1:0-3965 GCA_035540435.1 Fimbriimonadaceae bacterium | reverse complement strand
ATCGGGATGCCTTCGCCGGCGTCCATTCGCAGCTTCTGCAATCGGTAGGTCTCCTCGGCGAGCGTGACCGTTTGGCGCGCCGTCTGGAGCCGCGCCTCCGCATCCTGCAGGTTGCTCAGCGCCTGGCGAACCTCCAGCGAGACCCCCAATTCGAGCTGCTCCAGGCGGATCCTCGCCTGCTCTTCGTCTTGGCGCGCCTGCCTCACCCGCGCCCTGGTGATGCCACTGTCCCAGATTGGAAAGGAAAGGGAGGCGACTGCCGTGGTGTTTGCGCCCGAAGCTCCAAACCCTTGGGCATCGAGATTGCGTTGATGAACGCCGCTGAGAACCAGCGCTGGGTTCAGACCTCGCTCCTCCGCTCTTCGGATTTCGGCCAGCGCCCGCCGCTGGAGCTGAAGAGCCTGCACGTCCGGCCGCTCCACAAGGGCTGCCCGCACGTAGTTCGGAGCAGGAGCCTGCGCGCGCGGCATTGTCTCGGGCTCCACCGGCTCGACCGGCGTCTCGATCGGCCGACCCAGGACGTTGTTGAGCAGGTTCTTCGCCAACCGCACCCGGTTCTCGGCCTCGACGAGATCGGTACGCGCCTGGGAAAGCAGGGTTTGGAACCGCAATACGTCCACCCTCGCGATGTCGCCCGCGGCGTGCTGGGCTTCGGCAAGCTTCACCCGCTCCTCAGCGTTTCGCACCGCCTCCTCGGTCACCTCGACCAGCGACTCCGCCTGAAGCAGCTGGAAGAAGGCCAAGCGCACGTCGTGCTTGATCTCGTTGATTTCAGCTTCAAACAACTCCTGCGTCGCCTGGTAGTTGAAGCGGGCCGCATTGATGCCCCGGCGGATGTTGCCCGAGATGTCGATCGGCAGCGCGACTCCCAGCTGTGCCTGCTTCTGATCGATCGGGCGCACGACGATGGTCTGCGACCCGAACTGCGTCGTTTGAGCGCGGTCGAACCGGGTGTAGGTGCCGTCGATGGACAGGCGCGGTCCCAAAGCTCCGCGAGCCTCGTACACCCGCTGACGAGCCTGCTCCACCTCTGACCGGGCCAAGCGAGAGGAGAATGCGTTCCGCACCGCGATCTGGATTGCCTCGTCGAGTGTCAGCTCCGGTGTTTGTGCAAAGGGCGACGCTAGCGCCGCTGCCAAAGAGATGGCCCAGCTCAAGCCGCGCCCTCCTCCTCCGCACTAGGGGTCGACGCCAGCCGCTCGACGCTCGCCGCGAACTCGTCGAGGAACTCCCGCACCGCCTCGATCTTGAACACCATCAGCCCGTCGTAGAGCGGATGCTTCATGACGAGCAGCTTCTCGCCAGAGTTGATCCCGAGTTCTGCGCGCGCTTCGGCGGGAATGACGATTTGCCCGCGCTCCCCCACCGTCACCGAACCGTAGAACTTGTCTTCACACTTCACCGCAACATCCTTACGCTCTTCATGTATTTCATACAAGTATATCTTCTCATCCGGCTCAGATGACTGCGCTGGCCGCTCGAATGCGGCTTCAGTAGAGTCACGGGCTACTGGAAGAGCCGGCTGCAAGCGCAGCCTAGAAGGGGCCATAGGACCCATCTTCAGTGTCCAGGAACTCCGAACCCCCCGCTCCCTTGCTCGGCAGGGAAGGAGGGCGGGGCGCTTGCCTCCTCGGCACAAGGTGCACCGTCGAACGCGGTAGGCTTGGCAGGCGTGCGCCGCGCTCTTCTGCTGCAGATAGCTTTCGTTCTGGCGACCGCCGCCGCGCCCCAAGATCCCATCGCCACCCGGAACCACCGGGCTCTCGCGCTCGCCTTCTTCCGGTTCACACCCTCGCCGCCGCCGGCCGCCGACGGCGACAAGCGCCTGAGCATCGACTGGACGCAGGCCAACGACCTGCGCCGCTTCCTCCCCACCCTCGACGAGGACTACGAGATCACCCGCTTCACGATCAGCTACGAGCAGGGCTATGCTGCCGGCTCGCTGACGGTGGAACTTCCCCTGGTGAATCGGGGCAGCGGCTTCCTCGACCCGATCATCGACGGCTGGCACGCCCTCGTTCTCGGCTGGAGCGACCCGATCCGGGATGCCACCCCCATGGGCCGCTCCATGCTGCAGCTGCCGGGCGAGTCGCCTCGGGGCTCCGCTTTCGGCATAGGCGACCTCTCCGCCGTGTTCACCCGAGACATCGGCCGCAACTCGGTTGCCCGCGCCGCACTCAAGCTTCCGACCGGGAACGCGAGGGACCTTCTCGGCAGCGGCGGCTTCGACCTCGGCCTCTCACTCGAGTACCGTCGGCAGCTCGGCCAACAGTGGAGCGTATTCGCTCAGGTGGCGCTGATCCACCAAGGTGGCGGGTTGGCCCTGAAGAACGAGCGTGAGTGGGTGGACCAGGAATGCCTTGCGCTTATCTTTGCCCACAACTCGAAGGACACCTGGGTCGCGCAATGGCAGAGCGAGTCCTCGGCCCTCCGCTCCGGGTTCGCCCCCTCCGATGCGCCTCACCGAATCCTGACCTTCGGCTACCGGCGAAGGCTGTCTTCCAGTCAGTGGATCGAAGGATTCTTCAGCGAGGACCGCGACGTCTTCAGCGGCGGGTTCCCGGAAGGCGCGAACATAGGCCCGGACTTCAGCGCCGGCATTCGATGGACGGTTCGGCTATGAGCTTCCCACTGCCGGAAGGGCGTCCGGCTCTGATGGGCATCCTCAACGTTACGCCGGACAGCTTTAGCGATGGGGGCCGCCACTTCCGAGCTGAGGATGCGGTTGCGGCGGCGAGGCGCATGATAGAGGAGGGAGCCGACTTGATCGACGTCGGCGGCGAGTCCACCCGCCCGGGGGCGGCGCCCGTTTCTGCGGACGAGGAGATGGTGCGGGTGCTGCCGGTGCTCCGCGAGCTGGCCCGGCGGCAGATCCCCGTCTCGATCGACACCATGAAGCCGGAAGTTGCCAAGGCAGCCTTGGCAGAGGGCGCGCGAGTGGTCAACGACGTTTCCGGCTTTCGCAACCCCCAGATGGTCGAAGTCGTCGCCGCCTCGAACTGCTCGATCTGCATCATGCACATGCTCGGCGAGCCGCGCACCATGCAGAAGGAGCCTGTGTACGCAGACGTGCTTTCAGAGGTCACGAGCTACCTGCGCGGCCAGGCCCGGACGTGCGAAGCAGCCGGCATTGCACGGGATCGAATCTGGATCGACCCTGGGATCGGGTTCGGCAAAACGGTGCCGCACAACCTTGCGCTCCTTCGGGGGCTGCCTCAGTTGGCCGCCCTGGGGTACCCGGTCCTGGTTGGGGTGAGCCGGAAGTCGTTCATCGGCAGGCTGCTGGGGTCGGCGGAAGCTCCGCTACCCGTCGAGGAGCGTTTGGAGGGGACGCTCGCGGCGCAAGTATTCGCCCAACTCCAAGGAACTCGCATTCTGAGGGCGCACGATGTGAGAGCGTCACGGCGCGCGATGGAAATGACGCGACGCCTCGTCGCGGAGCTCGAGGCCTAGGGAGCTACGCCTGCTCCTTGTCCTTGAAGCCCGGCAGCCGTCGACCCTTGTAGTAGCCGTCGGGGGTAGCGCAGTGGCGCCGATGGAAGGGCTCGCCGCCCACCTGTTTGTTGGGCGTGATCTCGGGCATGTCCGTCGTATAGTGGGTGCGGCGCAGGGCGGTCCGTTGATGGCTGTGGCGCCTTTTGGGGTTGGGCATCTTACTTCTTCTCTCGGTGCAGCGTGTGCTTTCGCAAGTTCGCGTTGTACTTCATGAGCTCCAGGCGCTCGGTGGTGTTGCGACGGTTCTTGGTGGTCGTGTAGTAGCTCTTCCCGTCTTCCGTGCACACGAGCCGGATGATCTCTCTTGCTTCTGCTTTCTTTGCCATGGCGTTTCTCTCGAGGGGTTGGCGCACCAAGACCCGGCCGCCAGACAGCCTGGACATTCTGACACAAACGCCCGAGCTTGGGCAAGCCTTTCCACACTCCGCCCTTGCGCCGTGCACCTATTCACGATGCTGCTCCGTCTATGC
>DATLGQ010000412.1:0-3868 GCA_035540435.1 Fimbriimonadaceae bacterium | reverse complement strand
TGGTGCCGGGGAGTCTCAGCCATGACGGCGAACACCTGCCGGATGAAGTCGACCGGCACACTCGGATGGAAAAGGTCACTCATCGAGTTCACGAATATCCGCCGGGGCCTCACCCAACTTCGGGGCAAGCCGAGGACATCGGGATGCAGCGTGAGGCCAAAACCCGGACCGCTGGTTCGTGGGTCGCCATCGCGTTGGTACTTGGGCTGCCCCATGGCCTTGAGGCGAGCGGCCATGACAAGGGCATAACAGGAGTCGCACCCCGGCGACGTCCGATCACAGCCGGTGGTCGGGTTCCACGTGGCGTCGGTCCACTCGATCGAAGATTCGGCCATTACCCGCTCGCCCTACCCATCAAGATCCACCCAAGGTGGAAGTTCAACAGGTAGCTCTTCCCTCCAACCGGTGTGGAGATCCTCATATGTGGGCCTGGGCTCGGCGAAGTCGAAGAGCGTGTGGGGTCTCGGGCGAACCCGCTCGCGCTCCTGCGCCCACTGCATGATCTGAGCTCCCGCGGGGTGGTCCGTGGCGAAGACCATCGCGTACAGCTCGTTGCGAGAGTTCTCGATGGGTCGGACGAGGAGATGCCGGTAGCCGAGCTGGGCCAGGCGGTCCATATAGAGGTAGAGGTACGCCCGCTTGGCGTCACCCGGACTGATTCGGCCGTCGAGCCGAGCCTCCCACACGGCCTGCCACGGCCCCCAAGCGCCGTAGAGGTGAGCCACCTTCTGCGGGAAACCCTGGGCTTCAGCGAACTCTCGGTTGCTGCCGAGCATGCGGACCATGCCCGCTGTCGAGAAGAGCACCCACATCTCGACCTTGGCCCGATCGTGCTTCGTGGCATAGGCGCGCTTGTGATCGGCGATCCGGCGGATGGTCGACCAATGCAACTCCATGCCGTCCGGATCCAGGAAAGCAAACGTTGGCGCCTGAGCGGGCAGACCGGCGAGCACGCGTGCCATCTGGAGATTGCAGTCGCCTTCGATGACGTCAAAGTCGGTAGCAGGCGATCGCGGCAGGGCGCGTAGTGCGGCGGCGCGGGCTGCACGCTGCTCGAAGAGGCGGACATGGGTAAACGGTGGCGACACCCCGAGAGCAAGCTCTGCCGAGCCGGGGAACTGCCGATCGGAGCCCCTGAGCAGGTTGATGGTGTCACCGGCGAAGGCATCGATGTAAACCCGGTTCGGTGCGCGCTGCGCAGCCACAGCGAACCGGGAGAGGTAGTCCGCCAGAATCGATACTTTCTCGAATGAATGGGGGGCCCACTCACGCATCGAGGAGCACCGTACTCAAGGGGTGAGACAATGCCCTTGGAGGTCACGACGTCCTCGCCGTCCGGGCGCGCTTGTTGCCGGTGACCGCCCCCCGTTCCGCTCCGATACGTTCGAGCAAGACTGAGGCAGGCTCGTCGTGGGGGTCCTGCGGGACAAGGTGGCCGAGGAATGCTGCGGCGAGGATCGACCGGCGGAGCGTCCCGGCACGCTTCCTCGCAGTGGCAACCTCCGATCTCAGGCGCGAACAGGCCTCCAACCGGCCGCGTGCTTCCGCGACACGTGCTCGCTGCTCTTCAAACGGTGGGATGGGGAACTCCACAGTCTTGAATCGGCCCGCTGCGAGATGGGCGATGTTGGTCGTAATCTGAGATTCCCGCATGAAGCGCCGGTTGTGCATATGCGAGCGGAATACGAGCAACGCCCACTCGGGATCCACCTCGTCGCTCGCCCGGAACCGGATGAGGCTGTTCGTGAAGGCGACATCAGGCGGATCGCCCCGGTAGATCGCCGGTCTCCCGAGCAGCTCGGGAGACTGGCCCTCGTTCAGGAGGACGTCACCGTCGCGAAGTTTGAACCGCTCCCACTCCGCGTCGGTCATGTCCATCGACATGACGTCGCTGTCGTCGATGCGGTCCTCGAACACGTTCGCCACCCGGAGGTAGGGGCGCATGTTGGGACCACTGTGACGCTTCGGGGACCGCTGTAGGCCGAGCCCGACCGAGCCGGCGTCTGCGACCGTCGCGACCTTCCAGTGTTGGGGGGGGTCGAGGGTGGAGGAGGTCTGGGTAATGATCGACGACTCAAGTGCGTTCATGCGGTGCTCCGCAGACCGAACCGTTCCCTCCGCCGCATCCAATCGGGAAAGCTGTTCCTCGATGACGGTAACGATTCTCTCCTGCTCCGGGGGGGGAGGAACTGGAAGCGCTATCGCCGCCAGTTTCGTCGCATTCACGTTTTGCACGGCGATCCCGACCTTCGCGTCAGAGATCTGTTGCCAGTAGGCAGCGCTCTGCAAGAAGTAGCGGAGATAGGCAGGGTCTGCCGGCGGAACGACACGAAGCCGAATGAGGTACGAGGCAAACACCGCTGGCGGGGGTGTCCGAACCAGCGCGCTGGCCCCCACAGAACCAGCACGCGATACGACAATGTCCCCGTCTTCAAGGAGGAACACATCAGGAGACGGAGGATCCTCTCGACACCGAGGAACCCGTGTCCAATCAATGTGCCCTCTGGTGATGTCTGTTGTCCGAAGGTAGAGGTATCCCTTGGAGTCGAGACTGGACTTCGTGGTCCAACCGTACTGAGGTCCCCAGCAGATCTCACCGATCGTCGCCCACGCCCAGCTCTCCGGCAGACCGCTCACGCCGCCACGATTCCGGTGAGCTCGGCGAGCAGCCCGTCCAGCTCTTGACCGAACAGTTCCCGGGCGCGGCCGAGGCCGCCGCGTTGGCTGAAGGGCGGGTCGAGCAGCTCTCTCGGTTCGATCGACAGCGAGGCGGCGAGGTGGTCGCGGATGAGGCGGAGCCAGTCGAGCTGCTCGGCGGTGAAGGTGCGGCCGGCGTTCTGCTGGTGCAGCAGCCATCCCTCGAAGCGCTCCTGGACCTGGTCGGGGAACGGGGCCAGCTCGTCGTCCTCGCCGAGAGTGAAGCGCACAAGAGAGACGATGTTGGTGAGCACGGTTCCCGCCGAGCCGCGGACCTTTGACGCATCGAGTGTTTGGTAGGCCTCCCACAAGCGTTCCGGGGTCCAGCGGTGGGGTGGCCGGCCGATGGCCTCGGCTAGCTCCTTGATGTCGCGATAGGTGAGGCGCTTCACGTAGGGGCGGCTGTAGAGCACCTGGAGAGCGGTGATCTCGTCCTTGTGCTCGTCGAGGAAGGCCCGGAACGACTCGACGGTCACGGCGGCGCGGGCCCGGGCATCGACGGCGAACTCGGCTCGCGTGATCTTGTCGATGCTGATCTCGTCGATCACCTGGTCGAAGCTGCGCTGCACGTTGGCGAGCTGCTGGCGCAGCTCGGGGTTGGCGGCGATCGGCCGCACCGCATCGGCGAACATGGCTGCTTTGGCCTGCTCAAGCGCAGCGTCGCTGGGCTCGGTCTGGCCAGTGGCACGCTGGGCGGCGGCGAGGTGGCGGTCGGGGTCGATCGCCTCCACCAGCGTGTGGCCGATCGACTTGAGCGATTGGCCGGCGACGGACTCCAGCCGGGCCCGATCGGCCGGCGTGATGCGGCTGTCGATGCGCGCCAGACGGGAGGCGAGGGTGGAGACGAGGTCCTCGCTGACATGGCCGAGGGCAACCTGGTGGAGAAGCTTGTCCAGCGAAACCCCTCGCTTGCGCTCCAAAGGGAAGGATTCGATGAGCTTGGTCCCAGTCACCCCGATGGCGTCGACGAGCACGAAGCGGTCCTTGTGGCTGGCGTCGGGAGTGACGACCTGGAGGTCGCTGTCGGGGATGGTGCGGACGCCGCGGCCCTTCATCTGCTCGAAGTAGTTCCGGGACCGCACCATCCGCATGAACACCACCATCTCGATGGGCTTCACGTCGGTGCCGGTGGCGATCATGTCGACCGTCACGGCGATGCGCGGGTAGTAGG
>DATLGQ010000411.1:0-5807 GCA_035540435.1 Fimbriimonadaceae bacterium | reverse complement strand
GCTGGGTGTTCGGTGTTCGGTGTTCGGTGGCCGGTGTTCCGTGTACGTCCTCCACTCCCGTCCCCCCTCCTCATCGAACGCGCTATGCTTGGACCTATGGAAACCGCCACCGCACCCGCCATCGACTACAAGCAGCTCATGATCGATACGATCCGCCAGGCCGGCGCCACCATGGTCAAGGACTTGCGCCACATTCCGGAGGACAAGCTGAACGTCTCCCCCATGGGTTGCGCGCGGCCGCCGCTGGAGTTCGTGGCCGAATGCGCCGGGTTCAACGGCCTGATCGCCCGCGCCATCAGAGGCGAGGCCGGCGAGATTCCTTCGCAGGAGCAGCGAAGGGCCTACTATGCGTCGATCGACACGTTCGAGAAGGCGCAGAACGCGCTCGAAAACAGCGTGGAGGCCCTGGCGAGCGCGCTCGAGCAGGCTACCGACGCCGACCTCCTGCGCACCACCGCTGCTCCGTGGGGCGAGCAGGTGCCGATCTACCGGCTTGCGTCGCTCTGCGGTTACCACATGAGCTACCACGACGGCCAGCTCAACTACATCCAGTGCCTCTACGGCGACGACAAGTTCCACTGGATGGAGGATTAGCTTTCCATCGACCACCGAAGTTGAGCTCACCGACCTGGCGCTCGGTATTCCTTGGCCCAGTGACTACAATTCCTCATCGTTAAACCGAACCTGAAGATCCCCTTCGACAGCCTGTGCCTGGCGGCGGTCACGCACGAGCTGCAGTCAGCGGTCGGGGCGCGGGTGCAAAGGATCGCGCAGCCGGACGAGCACGAGGTCGTGTTCGGGCTCTACGCCGGGGGCCGCGAGTACTGGCTGCTGCTGAGTGCCGATCCGGTGTTCGCTCGGGCTCACCTTGTCACCAAGCGCCCGAGGAATCAGCCGGAGCCACCGGGCTTCCTGGCGGCTCTTCGTTCGAGGCTTCAGGATGCCCATTTGAAGGCAGTCGAGCAGGTGCGCTTCGATCGGATGCTTCACCTGACGTTCGAGGGCGAGAAGGGCCGGCACACGCTCGTGGCCGAGTTGATGGGCAAGCATTCGAATCTGGTCTTGCTCGACGAGGCGGGACGCATCTTGGCCGTCATCAAGCCGGTGCCTCCAACCAAGAGTTCGCGACCCCTCCTCGGGGGGCACCCTTACGTGGCGCCTCCTTTCCCGCCCAAGCCTCCGATTTGGGAAGCGCGAGAAGGCGATGATCCCAAGGGTTTCGAAGGCGGGTCTCCGTTCCTGCTCAAGCTGGCGGCCGCCGAGGGTGCCGGCTTTCTCGAAGCCATCGGAAGACTGGTTGAGACGGGCAACTTTGTACCGGTGCTCTCGCCTGGGCATGGCGCTTACCCGCTGTCGGTCGCGGCCCTCGGCCTACAGGAGTTTCGCCGGGAGTCGCTGAGTATCGCTCTTGAGCAGCACTACGCTCTGGCGGTTCCCGAGCATCACGCGAGCATCCTGCGGACCTCGCTCCGGGCCAACCTGGAGCGAGTGCTGCTGGCTCGAGAGGTGGCGCTGAGCGAGCTGGAGCAGAGCGTGGAAGCGGCGGCCAAGGCGCCCTTGAACCAGCTCTACGGAGAGCTCATCCTCGCATACGGCTCGAGCTTGCATGGAGGCGAGAGCGAACTGGAGGCGATCGACTACGAGGGGAACCCGGTGCGCGTCAAGCTGGACCCCGAGCTGAGCGCGCTGGAGAACGCCAACCGCTACTTCGAGAAAGCAAAGAAAGCGAAGGGACGCATTGGCCTGGTTCAAGACCAGATTGCCCGGCTCGGGGCGGAGCGCGACGAGGTAGCGGGGCTGCTGGCGAGACTCGACTCGGCGGAGCGGCTCGTCGAGTTGGAGGACCTACGCGATCGAGCGGCCTCGCGCCGCTGGCTGCACACGCAGGCTCAGCGCGCGAAGTCGGGCAAGGCTGAAGACCGGCCGTACGAGGGCCATCGGATTCGCGAGCTCGTCGGTCCCGGTGGCTACCGGATCCTGTACGGCGAGACCGCGTCCGCGAACGACTACCTGACCATGAGGGTCGCCAAGCCAAGCGATTGGTGGCTCCACGTTCGAGGGGCCGTTTCCGCCCACGTCGTGATTCTCACCGGCAAACAGCCGGAGAAGGTCCAGCGAGAAACGCTGCTGTTCGCCGCGAAGGTGGCGGTTGCGAACAGTCCGAGCAAGCACAGCGGATATGTGCCGGTGGACTACACGCTGAAGAAGTACGTCAGGAAGCCCAAGGGGGCTCCGGCGGGGACGGCGCTGTATACGCACGAGAAGACGCTGCATGTGGAGCCGTAGCCGTAGATTCATGCAGGTAGTGCAACTGAAACAATGACGTAAGAACCGCAAGAATCGCCAACGGCAGGTTCAGGCGCCTGGCGCATCATGAGATGTTGGGTGGCGCCGCCGCCCTTTGTTTTGCTTCGGAAAGTTGCTGTTCATATGAACCGAATTCTCGTCGTTGAGGATCTCGAGGACGACCTGGTTCTCATGCGGAGGGCTCTGAGCCGCAGCGGTCGGACGTTCGACCTGCGAGTTGCCCGAGACGGCCAAGAGGCGGTCGACCTCCTGAGCAACCAGTCCTGGCTGCCCCACTTGGTGCTACTCGATCTGAAGCTTCCGAAGCTGTCGGGCTTCGACGTGCTCGAAACGGTTCAACACACGCTCCCGACGATGATCAAGCTGGTCGTCGTGTCCTCCAGCGACGAGCCGGGCGACATCGATAAAGCCATGAGCCTAGGAGCCGCGGAGTACGTCCAGAAGCCGGTTGCTCCGGAGGAGTATCTATCCACCATCGGCGAACTCTGCCGCCGGTACCTGCCTTAGCTTGATCCCGAACCCTATGGCAGGGGCGTCCGGAGGAGCTTTAGGCGTGAATGGCGGCGGGCACGGGCGGAGAACTCGTCGCGCTCCAGGGAGCCCAACTCTGGCTACCGACCCTGCGGAAGCCATGGATCCAGCGTCCTTAGACCTTCTTACGATGCGCCGATCGAGCCGTCCTTGCCGAGCACAATCGTGCCGCCACCGGCTTCAACGGCCTGGATCGCGCGCAGGGCCAGGAGATGTGGGTTGTCCTTGAAGATGCTGGAGGCGTTCGCCAGGTGGCGAAGGGCGGCGGTTTCTCCACGGGCGCGCTCCAGCGCGGCGAGGCCCTCTTGGCGGGCAAGCACCACGGCGGCAAATGCCTTCTTGGCGTCTCCGGGGAGCATGATGTCTCGAACCTCGAACCAGTCCAGAGCGACGCCGTACGGCTGGAGGCGCTCGCCGATGGCTCCTTCGAGCAGGCCCCGGAGCGCGGAGCGATCTGTCAGGAGCGCCTCAGCGTCGAGGGAGTTCACCACGTCGCGGGCCGCGAGTTGGAGGACCGTGTAGATCGTCTCAGTGGCGACCTGAGAGCCTTCCAGATATCTGCGTGCATCTACCACCCGTACGGCGGCGGCGAGAGTGAGGCGGATGGGGGCGAGGTCACGGGTGATCAGCTCCTGGTTGTTCAGCGTCTGGCTGGCCGGTCGGATATCGACGACGTTGCAGCTCAAGCCGAGGCTGAAGAAGCGGTGGCGGCCAGGACCCAGTTCCCGGACGAAGCGGCCATGGTGGTAAAGGAGTCCCCGCTGGTACTCAAAGATCGTTATGGACCGGCCGAGGCCGATCGGTACATGCGAACTTCCACCTCGATAGGAGAAGCTCAGGGCTGCGTAGTCCTTCAAGTTCATGGCATCTTTGGCCGGGGCTGGAGGCTAGCGCCGCCGCCACGTCGAGGCGGGGGCTTTTCGCCCTCATGGCCCCTATGGCGTCCGGCTCGAGGCCGGCACGACGATCGCCTTCCAACTTCCGGCGTTAACCTACGCTTGTCCAGCGTTGTTGGAGTGGCGGCATGTCCGAGCCCCTTGGCTACGCTTTAGGGGCGGAGCTGATTCGCCACGAGGGCAGTGTAACACGAGTGGGTGGAGAGGTCGTGCGGACATAATCCGCCCATGGCGTTTCGGATCGCGGTTCTTCCTGGAGACGGTATCGGCCCCGAGGTCACGGCCGAAGCGGTCAAGGTCCTGAAGGCGACGGGGGTAGACCTTCACTTTACGGAGGCGCTGGTGGGGGGCGCGGCCTACGATGCGACCGGCAATCCGCTACCGACCGAAACCTTGGACCTCTGCCGGAACAGCGACGCCGTCCTATTGGGCGCGGTGGGCGGGCCGAAGTGGGACCGGGTCGAGCCACCGAGCCTACGCCCAGAAATCGGGGCCCTGCTGCCCCTCAGGGCTGAGCTGAATCTGTTTGCCAACGTTCGCCCGGCCCGAACGCTCCGGCCGCTTCTGCAGGCGAGCCCCCTTAAGGGCGCACACGGACTAATCGACGCGGTGGTGGTGCGCGAGCTCACCGGCGGCATCTACTTCGGCACGCCGCGGGAGCGACGGGACGGCGGCAAAACGGCCGTAGACACCTGCGTTTACACCCGCGCCGAGATCGAGCGCATCACCCACGTCGCCTTTTCCATCGCACGTCAGCGGCGCCGCGAGATCGTGAGCGTGGACAAGGCGAACGTGCTGGAGACGAGCCGGCTGTGGCGCGAGGTGGTGGACGAGATCGGGGCCGGCAATCGCGACGTCAAGGTGAGCCACATGCTCATCGACAACTGCGCCATGCAGCTGATCCGCGACCCGCAGCAGTTCGACGTGATACTCACTGAGAACATGTTCGGCGACATCCTGTCCGACGAGGCGTCGATGGTCACCGGGTCGCTGGGGCTGCTCCCGTCGGCCTCGCTCAGCACCCCCAACGACGGGCGCGTGTTCGGCCTCTATGAGCCGGTGCATGGTTCCGCGCCCGACATCGCCGGCCAAGACCGGGCGAACCCGCTGGCCGCGATCCTGAGCGCGGCGATGCTCCTCAAGTACAGCCTTCAGGACGAGGAGGGCGCGGTGCGAATCGAACGTGCCGTAGAGGACGCGCTCGAGTCGGGGCTCCGCACGGCGGACATCTTCGAGAAAGGCTGCCGCCTGGTGGGGACGCGCGAAATGGGAGACGCTATCGCGGCTCGGCTGACAAAGTGAAGTAGATCGTGGCCCCCTTGCCCGGGGCGCTGTCGGCCCACATCCGGCCGTCATGCCGGCGCACGACGCGGTCGCAGATCGCCAGTCCCACGCCAGTGCCCTCGAACTCCCGGTTCGATACCAGCCGCTCGAACGGCTGCAGGGCCCTTTCGAAGAGCTCGGCATCGAAGCCGACCCCGTTGTCACGAACGAAGAAGGTGCGTTCGCCTTCGATCACTGTCTCTCCGAACTCGACCCGGCTCGGATTGGAGTCTCGGCTGAACTTCCAGGCGTTCCTTGCCAGGTTCTCTACCAGGGGTTCGATCATGCGAGGGTCCGCTTCGACTTCTACGTCTGGTTGCACGATCACCTCCGATGCGCTGCGAGGATGGCGCGCGAGGGCTTGGGCAAAGGCCTCCGAAAAAAGGTGGCTCAAGTTGACCCGCTGGCGGTTCACTTCCCCCCTCGTGGTCTTGGAGAGGAGCAACAGATCGTCGATGATCTGCGACATGCGCCGGGCGTTGTCGTGAATCCGGGAAGTCAACAACTTCCCTTCGGGGCCCAGGCTGGGGCCGAAATCCTCCTCCAGTTCGCGCGAGAAGCCGGTCATGGCCCGGAGAGGCGCCCGAAGGTCGTGGCTGACCGAGTAGCTGAACGACTCAAGCTCACGATTCGCCAATTCCAGCTCCGCCGTCCGCGACTGAACGCGCTCCTCCAGATGGGCGGCGTGTGCCGCTTCGTGTTGGGCCCGGGCCCTCGCGTCCCTGATCGCCCGCATGGCCAGCGCGAAGA
>DATLGQ010000410.1:0-3223 GCA_035540435.1 Fimbriimonadaceae bacterium | reverse complement strand
GGGCTACGAACACGTGGTCTCCTTCGATGAGCTCTCTAAGTTCGTTGATTCGTTCCCTAATGAACCACCGCTGCCTCCAACGTTAGTTTTTGTTAGCCCGGGTCGTGAAGCCTGGGAACTGCGAGACGAGCTCGACACTATGATCGAGAGACGCGCCAGAACGAGGGCCAAGCAGGCTGCGCACTCGCAGGCTGGCCGAAAGTACGAAATAGCGAGCGAAGGCGGTGGCGAAGGTGAGGGCGGCGATGGTTAAGCTAATCCTCGCCCTCGCCCTGTCCCTTGAAGCACAGGGCCAAACTGAAGGAGATGTCCAAAGCTTGGCAGCCTTGGTCATCATAAGTTCTGAGCCGATAGAGCCGGCGGACCAAAGGACGTGGCAGTCCATGAAGGCGCCTTCTTTCAACCGTAACGCGGAACGCTTCTATGTCGTGGACCTGGAGGGAGCTAGGTTGCTCATTCCCAAGTCTGATCCACTAGTGGACGGGCCCCGCAGAGCAAGTCTTGCATGGCTCGCGTTGTCGGAGCTGGCACAGGAAGGGTCCTCCTCGATCGCATTTCCAGCCGGATTGGCTGGGGAGGAACTCCGAAATCTGTTTCGAGCCTCTGACAACCGCCTCGGAGCTCTCGAAAACCCTGAGGTCCGCTTCAGCTTTGGCTCTAGCTTCAGGATCGAGTTAAGAGGAAGGCGGCAAGGCATCTTTTGGGAGCCAAGAAGTATCAAGCCGGTTCTGAGTCCGGTGCAGTACGGTGAGCTTCCACAAAGTTCCGCGCGAACCCACTTGGCGTCCAGCATGCAGCCCCGTTCAGAGCCTAACCTGCATGTTCTTATCCCTGGCCCCTTACCTCCGCCAGAAAGGTTGCCGTCCTTGATGGCGAGTGCGACGACCAGGTATTGGGAGGTCGTGCTGCAAGAGAGAGAATCCGCCGGCGCGGCGCGGAGGATGGCATTCCTCAGCCTGATTGAGAAGCAGGGCGTCAAGGAATTGTTCGCCGTTTCGAACCAACCGGTAACGCTTGGCGAGCTGCCCGACCGAGTTCGAGTGGCGGTGACGCAAGAACTATCACAGCGCTTCCGCGAGTTTGGCTTTGCTTCCGCCAAGGATGCTCTCGCGGCATGGGGCGAGCAAGGGGGAATCCTAGTTCGACCCTACGTTACATTCGCCATCACCTACCGGAGGGGGGATGGGCAGCCCTTCACAGCGCAGATCTCGTTGATCGCTCCAAAGTACGAGCCGCCAAGGCCGCGGTAGACCGTGTCGCCAAGTAAGCCAGCGGAAGCTCCCAGGTGTGAAAATGCCTTCGTCTTAAGGCACCTCGTAGCCGCTGACGCGGGGCGCCAGAGAGACCGCTGCGGTCGGGTCCGAGTGAAAATGCACCCAACCGTTCCGCACCGATCGCCGGGGGATGAACGGCACCTGTAACTCCGCTTGCTCCTCCTTCCCGCCTCGCGCGGTCAACGTCACCAGCACCGTGACCGATTCCGCGGTCACGTCGCCTTCATTACGCATCGTCACCGGGACCGAGTGAACGTCGCCATCGGAGATCGGTTCGCCCAATTCGATCCGCAGTAACGGGCGGTCCGTTTTCGGGGTGCGCCAGTCGTAGACCAGCCATGACGCCATCGCCAGTATCAGCGCCGCGCTCACCCCGAAGACCGTCCACTCCAGCCAGTTCTTGTTCATTCGTGGACCAGCAGCCTCCCGACCGAGCTCCCCAGCGAGGCTGGAAGCGCCAGCACGACCGTCTGGTCCAACCCGACGATTGGCGCAACCCCGTCCAGCCTCCCGAAGAACCAGAGCATCCCGACGCTGACCGCCACCGCGGCAACATACGCGGCTCCGGCCGACGCGACTTCCTTGCCAAGGCTCATTCCGTTGCCACGATCCGATCCTCCCCGAAAGCCGCTCCCATGCAGCACCATCCACGTCAGGAAGAGCGACAGCCCCAGCAGTCCCAGAAGCTGCAGGGAAGACATCTCGACCCCCAGCATCAGGATCTCCTCCGTCGGCGCCACGTTCGCCGCGATGAGCACTGCGCCGCAGATCGAGAGCACCATCCGTCCCAGCAAGGTGTTCCTTTCCCGTCGCTGCTCGTCGCTCTCCTCATCGCGCTCGCTCGTTTCTCCGAGCTGCGCCGTGCCGACCGAAACCCCGATTGCGACCACGAACGACTCCACCAGGATCTTCCCGAGAACCTCTTCCGCCGCCATCCCCGGACCGATGCGGCCAAGGATGAAGAGAATGAGCGCGCTCAGCGAGATCCCAATCCCAAGCTCCTCGACGCTCTCGGTCGCGATCTCCCGCAGCTCCGCGTCGCGCCGCATGCCGGCGAACCGGTTGTAGCCAAGGAGCAGCATGTAACAGATCGCTAGTCCTGCCAAGAGCTTGAGGGGCCCCGCCATGAACCCGCTCCACCAAACTTCCATCGTATAGAGCAAAGGCAGGCTGAACAGCAGGCCCCCGACGATGCCTCGCCCGTATTCCTTGACCGACTCGCCCACGCTTCGCGGTGCCGACTCCGGCATGTTCACAGCTTAGGGCAGGGAAGAAGCTCCAGATGTTCCCTCACTCTCCGCTCGTGCGCTGGAACTTGACTTCGGCGACCGTCCACCCCAGAACCTCGCCGATCTTGAACTTGCCGCCGAGCGCGCGGGAGAGGTTCTCGACGATTTGCAGCCCGAGGTGGCTTGCGACGCCGGGGTCGAAGGCCCCCGGCAGCGGATCGCCGTTGTTGGAGACCCAGAGGGCGATGTCCCCGTCCCGCTCCTCGACCGTGACGTGGATCTCCCCGCTCTCCGTGTGCTCGAAGCCGTGCTCGATCGCGTTCTGGATAAGCTCGTTCAGAACGAGCGCGACCTGCGTCGCCTGGGTCATGTTGAGGTGGACGTCGTCCCCCCGCACCTGGAAGCCGATATGGCGGTCGGGGAGCATGAGCGAGTGCTGCTGATGCTGGACCAGGGCCTCGGCGATCGAGCGCAGCCCAACGTGGTCGAGGTCTTCTCGGCTCAGGAGGTCGTGTACCGACGCGATGGCTAGAATCCGGGTCAGGCAGTCGTGCAGCGCCTCTTCGAGGGTCTTGTACTGGCTGTGTCGCATCTGGAGGCGAAGCAGCGAGGCGACCTGCTGCAGGTTGTTCTTGACGCGGTGGTGCATCTCCTGCATGAGGGTCGAGCGAACCTGTAGCTTGGCGTGCTCGATGCTGACGGCGGCCTGCTTGGCCAAGG
>DATLGQ010000409.1:0-15457 GCA_035540435.1 Fimbriimonadaceae bacterium | reverse complement strand
GTTCGTGCTATTGCTCCCCGGGGTGCTCGAGCTGATCCCGTTGGCGGCATTGGCGGGCATCTTGCTGGTGGTGGGCTTCAAGCTGGCTCACCCCGCCGACTTCAAGCACGCGTGGGAGATCGGCAAGGTCGACTTCCTCCTTATGATCGTCACCGCGTTCACCGTTCTGCTCACGGATCTGCTCATCGGCGTGGCCACAGGAATCGTCCTCGGACTCCTGTACGCGTTGCTCAAAGGGACAAGGCCGGCCAATCTCTTCAAGCCCAGGATGGAGGTATCGGATAGCGGCGATGAGATCTCGGTGAAGCTCAAAGGCGCGGTCGGCTTCCACAATTTCATCCCGCTTCGGAGTCTGTTGGACAACATGCCTCGTGGGCGCGAAGTGACCTTCGACTTCACAGACGTCCACTACATCGACCCCACGGTGCTCGAGCGCCTGCACGACTTCGAGATCGATTACGCCTACGACGATGGTGTGGTGACCTACGTCGGGGAGGAGTCACTTCCGCCGGGGCCGCATCAGTTCTCCACACGCACAGCTCCGAAGGTCACAGTCTGATCGATTCGACTGATGCACTATGACCTGGGAACACGCATGAGACCGGGGAGGTTGTCATCGGCATCCTGAGCGCGATCGTCTGGTCACCGCTGATTGGGCTCGCAGTACTGCTCATGCTTCCCGAGGCAAACCGGGCACGCCTTCGCGCCGCCGCCCTAATCGGAGCCGCGGTACCGCTGGTGCTGTCCCTGGCCCTGCTCGCGCGGTTCGATTGGACAACCGCTGCTCCACAGTTCGCCGAATCTCACACCTGGATCCCCGAGCTCGGGATGACCTACACGCTGGCGGTTGATGGATTGTCACTACCTCTGATCCTGCTGACCACGTTGCTGGTCTTCGTTGCGTTGCTGTCATCCGTGCACATCGCTCGCAACCCGAAAGCCTTCTTCATCTGGGTGTTGCTTCTGGAGTTCTCCTGTCTTGGCGTCTTCGTCGCCCGCGATTGGTTCCTTCTGTATGTGTTCTGGGAGATCGCCCTCGTGCCAATGTTCTTCCTCATCGGATTGTGGGGCGGGCCGCAGAAGGAACGTGCCACGATGACGTATTTCTTGTACACGCTCGGTGGCTCGATCTTTATGCTCATCGGCATCTTCGCGATATATCTCGCGGCCGACCCTCACACCTTCGACATGGACGCTCTGATCGACGCGAGCGATGGCTGGAGCGCGGGCTTCCAGGTCGTGCCGTTCCTCGCCTTACTAGCCGGATTCGCGGTGAAGATCCCGATCTTCCCCTTGCATGGGTGGTTGCCGTTGGCCCATGTCCAGGCGCCGGCGCCGGTAAGCATCATCTTGTCGGGTGTGATGCTCAAGCTCGGCGGCTACGGTCTGCTCCGCTCGACCGAGATCCTCCCCGAAGGGGTGCGCGAACTGGCACCATTGTTGTTCCTTCTGGCGCTGGTCAATATTCTTTACGGCGCGTTCCTGGCGTTCAGGCAGAACGATCTAAAGGCGGTTGTCGCCTTCAGCTCCATTAGTCATATGGGCTTCGTAGTCCTTGGGATCGCTGCGCTGAACCACGCCGGTTTCTCGGGAGCCATCTTTATGATGGTCGCGCACGGCATCGTTACCGGAGGGCTCTTCTTGTTGAGCGGCGTGCTTTACGAGCGTACCCACACGCTGGCTCTCGACCGGATCGCGGGTGTTGGTTCACGCATGCCGATGTTCAAGGGCTTCCTCACGCTGACGCTTCTTGCTTCGATGGGTCTTCCGGGGTTGATCCAATTCCCGGGCGAGGTGCAGGTTCTGCTCGGGGCATTCCAGAACATGGGCCTTCCTGTTCTGTTGGCTACTGCCGGGATCCTCATAACCGCCACCTTCACGTTGCGCGTCCTCGGCAGCGTGTTGGCCGACGACACAGAGAGTCAATGGGCGGACATGTCAGACGTCCGCGGCGCGGAGCTGGCCGCGACCGTTCCCCTTGTGGCCTGCGCCGTCATCCTCGGTCTGGCGCCGGGTCTCGCACTGAACCTGTCCAACACGACGGTCGAATCCCTTATCACTGGGTTCAGGTGATCGAGTTGGCTCACTACGGTCCGGCCTCCGGGGCGGGGACGTCTCAGCGTGAAGAACTGGTTGAAGTTGTAGAACACCTCGGTCACCTGCTTCCCAGCCAGGGTCCGATCGCGACCTTCGTCCATCACAACACCCTGCACGGGTTTCAGCATCTTCCCTTCGACGAGGCGGCCGTGGCGGCCGAGGATTTCTTCGCCGCCCAGGCTTATCTGCCCGTCGAGGTGACCCGCGCCCACTACCGGAAGGGACGCATCACCGACGCCGATCTCGACGCCGTGATGGCTGATCGCCCCGAAGGCCGGGAACAAGTCATCGCTACCGTGGGAGGCGATACCGTCAGTGACGCACACATCCGGCGAATACACCTGCTCCACGGCATAAACCCGATCGACACCTCCAGGCTTCGCTTCCTCGTATCCGACCGGGACTCGACCCGGCGCCTGATGGACGACGTGACGCCCGAGATGAGATCCAGGGTTCTGGAGAAGGCGTCAAGAGAGCTGAGCGACGGCATCGGCCGGGTGGGACGGGATCTCACGATCGGAGAATGGCTGGGCGCCATGGTCGGACTCGACATCGCCTCCCAGGTAACGGCCACGGCTTTGCAGGATCTCTCGGCGGGCAGCACCCCGCGCAAGAGCGTTGCTGCTCTGCTGGGGTCCATGGGCGTGCCGGCCGCGCGGCACGAAGGCTACGTGAACCTGGTGGATCAGGCGCTTGGGGACGCGCGGCAGGATCGAGACCATCTCCGCCGGGTGTGGCTCGCCGCCGAAGCTCGCTTCGTGGAGCGCGTGGCGCGGCGTCATCTCGATCTGCCGGGACAACTGGAAGCCATGAAGAGACAAATGTCGGTCGACCCCGAACCCTTGGCGGTGACATCGTTATGGGCCGCCTGCTTGGATGCCTTCGGCGTTTCGGACCCGCTGTCTCCCACGGACCCTCGCACCCTGGATGCGCGTGATCCAGACGCCTCGATGGATCACCTCGGGGAGGCATTCAGCATGATCCAAAGTGGGAGCGGGCCCCAGGTGAGGCTCGACCCTGAGGAGCGCGCCGCCGTCGAGGACGCGGTACGACCGGTATTGGAGGAGCTGCGGATTCGCGTCGATTTCGATCCCGAACAGGCACGAGACGCGAACCTTCGCGAGGCTGCAAGCGCAGCTTGGTTCGCGTTACGCGATCTCGACGACGGAGCCTACAGCCGGACGGGGCTCGACGCTCTGGTGGCCCTCGCGTCTCTGGTCCCGGCCGCCGGAGCCGTCTCTGCCGTGGCGCGGCGGATCGGCGAAAAGGACCCCATGCGGATCATGAAGACCGAGGCCGAATCTGCGCTGGAGGCGGATCTCGCGCGGCTGGGGCGAGACCTCACGCACGCAGACCTGCTGGAGTTGTTGACCGGCATCGAAGCAAGCGCCTTGGTGAACCGCTACATGATCCGGCTTTGTGCCGGTTTCCTCGACCTTGGACAAGCGGCGTGGAGGATGCCGGACCGGCCCCTGGGGTTCTACGGCGCGTGGCGCTCGTCGCTCGAACACGACCGCACGCTCGCGGCCTTAGGGTTGCGCGGATGGCCGCCCCGCAGCGGCAGTGTCGCCGAAGATCCGGCCGAAGCACTCATGATCCAGCTCGACCGTCTCGGGATTGCACCCGACGATCGGCATGCCTACCTGGGGCGGGTGCTGGCCGCGCTACCAGGCTGGGCCGCGATGATGAACTGGCTCGGCAGCAACCCCGGTTATGGCCCACAGAAGGCGCGGCCTACCGACCTGCTCCAGTACCTGGCCGTCAGGCTCACGGTCGAAGCGGAACTCGTGAGCCAGAGCTTCAAACGAACGATGGGCGTGGACGCTATGGATGTACCCGCCCTCGCCAAGGCGCTCCGCGCTCGCGCCGCCGAGTGCTACCTCCGCAAGGAGCTGCACCGCGGGTCGCTCCCGGGCATCGTGGCGCAGGCGGCACGGGACCTGGAACGCAGCGGTGGTAGCAGCGACGAGTGGTCCCACGTCGCACTCCAAGCGTGGACTTGGAGCGGTCAACCCGCGGCGCGCGCTCTGTCCACGGTGGCTGAGGACGTATGGCGGCTCTTCCGGCTGGCGCAACTCGCGGGATGGTCGGCGGGGGACGTCAAGACACTGCCACCATCGACCAGAGATCGCATCCTGGCGACGCTTGATGCCTATCCCGAAAGAGACCATCGGCCGGTCTGGTTGGCGGCTTTCGAGAACCACTACCGCGATGAGATCCTGGGAGCGCTTGCCGCGAACCGCTCCAAGGGCCGTTGGCAGAAGCGCGACCGCAGACCCAAAGCTCAGATGGTGTTCTGCATCGACGAACGCGAGGAGTCGATGCATAGAGCAGTCGACGAACTAGACCCGGAGTACGAGACGCTCGGCGCCGGCGGATTCTTCAACATGGCGATGAACTTCAGCGGTTTCGATGATCACGATGTCACCCCGCTATGTCCCGCCGGCGTCATCCCAACCAATCGCGTGCAGGAGGTTCCTCGCGGAGATGAGACGTCTCAAGCGAGAGCCCAAGAACGACGCAACCGTCGCCTGTGGCGTGAAACTGTTGAGAACACCTACTGGGAGCTCAAGCGCAACGCAGTTTCGGGGTTGTTCCTGACCCAGCTCGTCGGACTCTTCCAATCGGTACCGTTGACCGCTCGTGTCCTCGCGCCGTGGAACTGGATGGAGCTCAAGGAAGGGGTTGAGAACCGACTGGTCCCTTCCCCCGAGACGCAACTCACCGTCGACGCAGCGGAATTCACCGGGCTTGGGTTCACACTGACCGAACAGGCGGACCGCGTCGAAACGCAACTGCGGAATATCGGGCTTACGCATCACTTCGCTCGCATCGTTGTCTTCATGGGTCACGGCTCTTCTTCGTTGAACAACCCCCATGAGTCCGCACACGACTGCGGAGCATGCGGCGGCAAGCACGGAGCGCCCAATGCGCGCGCGTTTGCCGCCGTGGTTAACCGTCCGGCGGTACGGGAGGAACTGGCGAAACGCGGCATCGAGATCCCGCAGGACACCCACTTCGTGGGAGGTGTACACAACACCGCGAGCGACAGGAACACCTTCTTCGACACCCAGGACATTCCCGAGACACACCGGGCAGAATGGATCGCGCTGCGGCGCGATCTGGACAAAGCTCGGGCTCTGTCGGCGCGGGAACGATGCACGCGGTTCTATTCGGCTCCAAAGACCTCGTCTCTAGAGCGGTCGGTAAGACACGTCGAGGAGAGGTCACGCGACCTGTCGCAGGTACGTCCCGAGTGGGGACATTGCACCAATGCGGTCGCTCTCGTAGGTCGACGCGCGCTCACCCAAGGGTTGTTCCTGGACCGGCGAACCTTCGTCATCTCCTATGACCCCAGCGGCGATGCCGATGGCTCGATCGTCCAGCGGATCCTTCTTGCCCTCGGACCCGTCGGGGCGGGCATCAACCTCGAGTACTACTTCTCCACGGTCGACAACGTCGTGTTTGGTTGCGACACCAAGGTCCCGCACAACGTTACCGGTCTGCTCGGGGTCATGGAGGGTGCCGCGAGTGATCTCCGCACCGGCCTGCCGAAACAGATGATCGAGATCCACGAACCCATGCGTCTGCTGTTGATCGTCGAATCGGGGGTCGGGGTCCTGGGCGAGATCTACGGGAATCAACCGGCTATCGCCGAGCTGCTCGATAACGAATGGATCCACCTGGTGTCGCTTGATCCCAACGACGGGCACTTCGAGCTGTTCGTCCCGGGGAAGGGGTTCGTGGCGTGGGAGGGAGAGCCGTCAGAGCTTCCCCTGGCGGCGAACTCGTTCGACTACTACGAAGGACGAACCGGCTTCCTGCCTCCAGTCCGCATCGAGTCGGAAGCGATGCGGTGACGGCAGAGAGCATTCTGATAGCGGCGATCCCGGGGTGTCCCCTCCTGGCGGCTGTGCTCGTGGTCGCGGATCGGGTATCCGGCGGACGCTTCCTGCGCGGTCGGCTACTCGGCCGGGTCGCCGTTTGGGGGGTGGGCCTCTCAGCCGCATCCGCGACCGTCGCTGCCGCCATCACATTCGCGGACCCGACTCCCCGTTTCGTCACCCTCGGAACGTGGATCGAGACCGGTTCGCTGACTGTTCATGCAGGTTTCCAGTTGGATCCGCTTTCGGCGACGATGGCGGTGACGATCGCGGGGCTGAGCTGGCTGGTTGCTCGCTTCTCGGTCAACTATCTCCACAATGAGGACGGTTTCGGCCGTTACTTCACCGTTCTTCCGTTGTTCGTCGGGGCCATGCTGCTCCTCGTCCTCGCCGACAACTACGTGATGCTCTTCATCGCATGGGAGATCGTCGGCGCCTGCTCTTATCTCTTGATCGCGTTCTACCGTGATCGCATCTCGGCCGGCGAAGCCGGCACGCGGGCCTTCGTCCTCAACCGCGTAGGTGACGCCGGATTACTCGCTGGGATCTTCGTCCTGGCGGTTCAGAACAACGGGCTGAGCTACGCCGACGTGCTGACTTCCCCGCTGTCGGCGGGTACGGCAACCGCAGTCGGTCTCTGCCTCCTGCTGGGGGCGGCGGGGAAGTCCGCCCAGATGCCGCTTGGAGGATGGCTGGCGCGCGCCATGGAAGGCCCTACGCCGTCCAGCGCCTTGATACACGGGGCAACGATGGTGACGGCCGGTGTCTATCTCGTGGTTCGAAGCGCTCCCATTTACGAGCGAGCGCCCATCGCGCTGGTAGCGGTCGGTCTGGTCGGAGCAGTGACCGTGCTGTACGGCCAGCTCGCGGGCCTCGCCCAAACCGACATCAAGGGGATGCTCGCCGCCTCCACGAACGCCCATCTCGGTTTCATGCTGCTCCTGTGCGGACTCGGGTTGTACACGATCGCGATCTTCCATCTCGTGGCGCACGCCTTTTACAAGACGAATCTGTTCCTCACGGCCCCTTCGATCTTGCACCACCTCCACGGGGGGCCGGATCCCACGGCGGTGGCCCCGCCGACCGACACCGCTCGTGGCCCCGCGGCACTCGTAGCGGCGGCGGCACTTCTGCTGATAGCCCTTCCCCTGGTTTCAGGACCTCTGCCGTTGCCGGATGAGTGGGCCCGAGGCGCGATCGCGCTCGGCGGCCTAGGAGCGGTGGCTGCGTTTGGGTTGTGGTTCTCGACGAACCGGGTTGTACGTGCCACTTTCCACGACAACGCCGCAAGCACACGTCGAACGGTGACTGCCGTTGCGATCGGACTTGGATTGGTCGCTGTCGCCATCGCCCTCGGATTGGTGCCCGGCGGGATCGAAGGTTCTTGGTTCGCAAAATTGCTGGCCCCCACCGTCCCACAGACCGGAGCCCCAGTCGAAGCCCCCTTGGCCGCGACCATTGTCCTCCTGGCCGCGCTGATCTGCCTGATGTTTTCGGGTATCGCGGTGCCGCGGTTCTACGACCGTTTCAGGCCAGAGGCCCCGGCGGGAACGGGCAGTGGGTTCACACGCAAGCTCTATTTCGCGGCAGCCAACCGAGCCTGGCTCGATGAAGGAGCGGATCGAGCGACGAACGCGTTAGCGCGTCTGGGAGCCGCCGTCGATCGTTTCGAACGCGCGGTGCTCGATCCCATCACCGGAACGTTGATGCCTTCGTACAGGCCGAGTCCCAACATGACCTGGGAGGCTCGGATGCAGGCAATCGCCGAGGCCGCCGATCCGGGCGAGCGGGAGGAGCGGCGCGGACTGGAGTGGCTCGAAACGGCGCGCCGCGACGGAACGCGCCGCGCAGGTCGCCGGTTGCAGCCAGAGGACACGGCCACAGCAGGACTTAGTTCCGTCACCGTTCGGCTGAAGCGCAAGCTCACCGCGCAACCCGGTGGCCTTTACGGCGCGCTCACCGATGCAGGTTCGTCGTTCAGCCAGCGCACGGAGCGAGTCGTGTTTCAGCGAGGGGTCGAAAGTGCTTTCGAACGGCTCTCGCTGACGCTTGCATCGATCACGGAAACGATCGAGAACCACGTCTTCCAATTGGGACCCGGTCGGGTCGCTCAGTTCGGAGGACGCATCCGGAGGGCTTTGCTGCTGATGGAAACGTTCCTCGGGAGACCGGTTGTTGCCGCCGTCGTCGCGCTGATCTGCATCGTCGCCGCTGTGGCGGTCCGCTGATGCCGGACGAGTTGTTGGCCGTCGACCAGGTCGGGTTTCCCGTCCTGAGCCTCCTGCTCCTGTTCCCTGTGGTGGCAGCGGCGGTCGTCTCTTTCCTGCGTGATGGTCGCGTCGCGACACGCGTTGCTGTCGCGGCCGCGGCTCTGGAGTTTGTCGGGACGGTAGCCGTCGCGTTGGCCTTCGAGCCCGGCACTTCAGACATGCAGTTCGTCGAACGGACCGGAGCTTTCCTCGGTGTTTCGTGGCACGTCGGAGTGGACGGGGTGAGCGTCCTGTTCGTGCCGCTCACAGCGCTCCTCGGACTGATGGTGATCGCCTACGCCGAACACAACATCCCAGCGCGGCGCTCCGAGGCGGACCCTCCCGTGGTGGGGACCGCCTCCGGCTACTCCGCGGCGCTGCTGTTGTTGGAGGCGACGATGCTGGGGGCCTTCATCTCGCTCGATCTAGTCATCTTCTGGTTTTTCTTCGTAGCCGAGCTGATCCCGAGTTGGTTCCTGATCACGCGCTGGGGGACGGGGCCGCAGCGCCTTGATGCCGCGCGCAACTACGTCGGCTACGTTGGTGTAGGAGCGGCGTTGATGCTGATCGGGATCGTCCTCACCGGCAACGCATACGCAGACGCGACCGGTGACGGCGCCTCATACGAGTTGGGACGGTTGAGCGCTGCCGGCTTACCTCCTTCGTCGCAAACGTGGCCGTTCGTGCTCTTCGCGTTGGGACTCGCGGCCAAGGCGCCGCTCTTCCCCTTCCATACGTGGCTCCCGAAAGTGCTCGATCACGGGCCGGTGGTGGGGATGAGCGTGTTCCTGGTCGGCGTGAAGCTGGGGACCTATGGATTCCTTCGCTTCGTCATCCCACTCTTCCCCGATTCGGCTCAGGAATGGCTCTGGGTCATGGCCGTGGCCGGTGCCGTCAGTGTTATCTACGGTTCTTTTCTCGCTCTAGGGCAAACGAACCTAAGGCGCTTACTGGCATTCGCCAGCGTCGCGCACATGGGGGTAGTCATGCTCGGGCTCTTCTCTTTGAATCTCAATGGTTTCGAGGGCGCGCTGTTGCAGATGATCAACCTTGGGATCGTAGGCGCCGGGTTGTTCTTCATCGCCGGGTTCCTGACCGCCCGCATCGGTCAGCCTGAACTCGGTTCCCTCGGAGGGCTCGTTTCCTCCGCTCCCCTCATGACGACGGCGTTCCTGGTGGTCGCGCTTGCGGGGATCGGTCTTCCCGGGACTAACGGATTCAACGGCGAGCACCTCGTGATGCTGGGCGGCTACCAGCGCAGTTGGTGGATCGCGGTCATCGCCGGCCTCGGTGTTCTATTGACCGCCGCATACTCGCTGTCGTACTTCATGCGCGGCTTCATGGGGGAGCCTCACAAGACACTCTCCGAGCGCATCTACGACCTCACGCGTGGAGAGCGAGCGATCGTCGTGGCCTTGGCCGCTCTCATCTTCTGGATCGGTCTCGGAACGAGCCCCTTCATCCATCGGATGCGTCCATCTTTGACCTGGCTCGAACAAAGAGTTGAAGACGTCGGGACCGGCGTCGCCATGATCGGGGGGCGGCCTTGATCGACGGATCCGGCCGCGGCTTCTCAGTTCTTGTCCTGCTGTTGTTCTGGCCGCTCCTGGTGGCCCTTTGCCTCGTTCCACTCCGCGATATCCGGTTGATCCACCGGCTTGCGCTGATCGGCGCGCTCGTCGAGCTTGGGATGGCGATCGCGTTGTTTGCTCGATTTGCAGCAGCGCCTACGGCAGGCTTTCAGTTCCGAGAGCAGCTTCCCTGGATAGACGCGATCGGCGCCAGCATCCACGTCGGGGTCGACGGCCTGTCGGCGCCATTCCTGCCACTCACGGCGTTGTTAACGGTGATCGCGGTGGCCCACGCACGCACGACGGTCGCCCATCGCCAGAAGCCCTATCTCATCTCCGTGCTGACCTTCTCGACCGCGTCCGCAGGGATCTTCACAGCTTTAGACCTTGCGCTCTTCTTCGTGTTCTGGGAGTTGATGCTGATCCCGACCTTCGTATTGATAAAGCTGTGGGGTACCGGCCCGGGCCGCGGGCACGCAGCTACGAAGTACGTCCTGGCGATGCTGATGGGGTCGGTGACACTGCTTGCTGCATTCGTTCTGCTAAGCGTCAACCACCGCGACGTGACGGGTTCTCTTTCCTTCGATTACCTAGCGCTTCTCGAGGTCGGTATTCCCGCGGGTCTGGGAACCATTGTGTTCTTCCTGATGGCGTTCTCATTCATGCTCAAAGCGCCTCTGTTTCCGCTGCATTCATGGCTGCCACCCGCGTTGCAAGAAGGTCCCATAGGACTGGGCATCCTGCTCGGGGGACTCAAGGTCGGCGTATATGGGTTCTTGCGGTTCATCATGCCGTTGACATCCGACGCCTTCATGGAATGGAAATGGTTGATCGCGGTTCTCGCGATCCTCGCGATCCTGTACGGAGGTCTTGCGGCTCTGGCTCAGCCCGACCTGCGCCGGTTGATCGCTTTCGCAGGGGTGGGCCACGTCGGTCTCGCCCTGCTCGGTCTGTCTTCGGGGAACTCTGACGGAGTGTCGGGAGCGATGTTCCTGCTCGCGAACCTGGGCCTGACCTCGGCGGGACTGTTGCTGGTTGCCGGATTCGTCCATCAGAGGTTGGGGTCCACCGACCTTGCCGCTTTGGGAGGGCTGAGCGTCCGGGCACCTGCTCTAGCCGCCTTTGCCCTGGTGTTCGCCTTTGCGGAGGCGGCCCTTCCCGGCACAAGTGGCTTCCCCGGAGAATTCCTCGCACTGCTCGGGGCGTTCCGCGAGTTCGGCCCGCCTTCTCTCATCGCTCTCGCCATCGTTGTGCTGGCAGCGGGCTACTCACTCATCTGGTTGCAACGAGCCCTCTATGGCCCCGTCACGCGAGAATCCGTCAACCACATCGTCGACCTGGGGCCTCGGGAAGCCACGCTGGCATTCGTGGTCGCGGCGGCGATAGTGCTTCTGGGGATATTTCCCTCGCTCGTTCTGGACCCCGCCGAGGCATCCATCGCGCAACTGGTTGAGCGGCTGGCCGTTACCGCCGGTGTAGGGGTGGACATGTGAAGCTGCTGCTGCCGATCCTCATCCCCCTTCTGGGAGCGGCCGCGGCAGCACTGTTGCGCGAGCGGCCCCAGCTCCGTGATTGGGCCGCGATCGGCGCCGGCGTGTGCCAGATCGTCGCCGTCTTGGCACTCCTACCGGAGGTACTCGACGGACGCGGAACAAGCTTCAACATCGTTGAGTTCCTGCCTGACGCACCGATCGCCTTCCGTGCAGACGCCCTTGGGGTCATCCTGATCCTGACTGCCTCCCCGCTCTGGTTGCTCACCACGGTGTATTCGATCGGCTATCTGGGTCGCTCGCACCCCTCCCTCACGCGGCTCCACGTGCTCGTGGCGATCACGATCACGTCAACCGCCGGCGTCGCTTTCTCTTCCAATCTCCTCACTCTCTATCTCTTCTATGAGGCCATGACGATCGCCACCTACCCACTTGTCACGTTCACCGGCACCGATGAGGCATCGACAAGCGGACGGCGTTACCTGGCGTATCAACTTGGAACCGGAGTCGCTCTGTTCCTTCCTGCCATCGTACTGACGTACACACAGACGGGCTCGTTCACTTTCACGCCGGGAGGCCTTTTCGGAGCTGAGCCGACAGGTCTTCTGCCGGTCTTCACTTACGTACTGTTCCTCTTTGGGATCGCCAAAGCAGCGCTCGTGCCGGTTCACGCATGGCTTCCCGCCGCGATGGTGGCGCCGGTCCCTGTAAGCGCCCTTCTTCACGCCGTGGCGGTGGTCAACGTCGGCGTGTTCACACTGTTCCGGGTGCTGCTCGAGGTGTTTGGGGAGCAGGCGATCGCGTCGCGTGGACTGGGGAGACTTACTTTGATCGCGACCTGCATCACGATCCTCGTCGCTTCCCTCATAGCGCTTCGTCTTGGCAACCTCAAGGAGATACTCGCCTACTCCACGATCGGACAACTGTCTTACATGGCGTTGGGGATCGCCCTGCTGAATGAAGCGGCCGCAACGGGCGCCGTCCTCCACCTCGTCGGTCATTCGTTCAGCAAGATCACTCTCTTCTTCGCGGTCGGAGCGGTCGCGATGGGAATCGGGGCGACCAGAATCGACGAACTTCGAGGGCTCGCTCAGCGGATGCCAATCTTGCTCGGCGTGCTTGCCATTGGTGCGGCGTCTATCGTCGGACTTCCGCCCACCGTTGGCTTCGTCACCAAGTACTTCCTGTTCATCGGAGCCGTGGGGGCGAAACAATGGCTCGTGCTCGTAGTGCTGGCGACATCCACGGTGCTGTCGGCGACCTACTACCTTCGTCTAATCCGGACCTCGCTGTCTCCACTGCCACAAGCCGAAGCCGGCTGGTCGCCGCCGTACGCGGCCACGGCATCCGGTGGGCCGGTGCCTCGAGGAGTTCTGGTCCCGGTAATCGCCACGGCAACCTTGACCTTGCTGCTGGGGATCGTCCCCGGGCCCTTACTGACGCTGGTGCGCGCCGCCGTCCGGTAACGCGCCAAGACGCGAGTGCCTTCGGCCGCCCGCCTCTGAACTCGTTCCACGCCCGGTAGCGTCGATGCCGAGAAATATTCGTGCTGTCGCTCATGCGACCCACGCTAAAGGCCCAGGTCGCCGCAACACTGCACTCACGATTAGGGCCAAAAAGGTCCACAGAAAACAACCCGGGAGTTTGTGCGAAGCATTGATCGATGACGTGCTGTGACGAGCGCTCCAACCCACGGATCAAGAATCCGTGAGTTCGATCCGAAATCAGGTACCGCTCTATCAGAGCGCGTCGTCTTCCAACGGCGTCTCACCTGTATCGATAACCACGGTGTGGAGCTCGAAGGAACACCACTCCTTTGGCCTCTTAAGCGACCGGTCGCGCGGCCACAGCGCAGGATCCGTGTACCAGCCGAACAGTTCTTGCTCGAAGAGCTCTTCGTGATGACGCGTGAGCCCTCGGGTGAGTTCCTCTTCATCCTCGACTTCGATTAGGTACACGGTACGCTCCCGGCCGACATCCGCCAGAGTGAGGTTGTGAAGGTCAGAAGGCGGATCCACGGTATTGATCCAGTCGACGAAGGGCTGCTTGTAGCGGAGGGTTAGAGCAGCTCTATTGATCATTGTCGCTAGCCCTCCGGAAGAAGAAGAGGTCGCCCACAGCTCTTGAGGATGCCCGCGATCCCTCAACATCGATCTGCCCCTCGGCGATATCTAACGCTGACGCGATCAGATCCTCCTGAGATGTTTCGATCGGGTAGCCGTTGAGATTGCAGAAGAGGATCGTCGCCAACACGCCAGTGCGATTGTTCCCGTCGATGAATGCATGATTACGGATTTTCGACACCGGCCGAAAAGGCCAAGGCGCCTCCGGGCGCTTTTTTTCTGCGCGCGGGTCCGGGAACCGAGACTTCAGCCGCGATCGGCGGTGGGATCCATCGACCCGTACAGGGCCGGCACCTCATCGCGGGACGGGCCGAGCTTCCTGGTCACTGCTTGGCCCGTGGGCGCCTGATCCCACGGCATGTCCTTGACGACGAGGCGCGGCAGGTGGACATATACCGTTCCGGGAACGGTTTTCGTGATCGCGCCGAGCGGGATGTGGGTGTCGCGGTTGAAGATCCCACGGGGCACAAGCAGGTAGCCCGGGCGGTCGGCTTCCTCGGGGACAACCTGCTGCACGGTCCCGATCTTCAGCTGGTCCGAGCCTATGACGGTATCGCCTTCCGCCGGCGGCGTGCCCCCCGAGTCAACGATGTGCAGGAAGGCGGCGACGTCGAGGACCGCGTTACCGATCAGCGGATAATTGATGCGGATCGACGCCTCGTACGAGGGCAGGTTCACTGCGCCAATCGCGTCGCGCAGGAACGTTACATCGTAACCGTGCTCGCTAGCGTGGCGACCGGTACCCTCACAACATAGGTTCGCGAGCAAGCCAGAGATGACGAGATGACTGGTGCCGAGCCGTTCGAGCTGATCGGGGAGGTCGGTTTCGAACACGTCGCTCCCCTTGTGGGGTGTGAGAACGATCTCATCCTCGGCTGGCTTCAGGTCGGGGTGGAAGTCCGCACCCCAGGAGCCGGCGAGGAACATCTCACGTTCGAACATCACTCGGTGGATGCCGCTCCGCCGCTGCAGTTGCTCGTCATCGTAGTCGTCGCGGGTATAAGCCATCGGGGCGAACAGCACCGGGATGCGGCGCGAGCGCCCGCCGTGGATCGCTTGGGCGAGGTGGCCGACGACATCGTGTTTGGTCACCGTGCCTCGCGTCAGATCCCATGCCGCGCCGCCCTCCGACAGGAAGTCGTTGACCGGATCGATAACGAGCAAAGCGGTCCGTTCGGCGGTGTACCCGGTCGTGCTATCGCCACGTAATCGGTAGGTGTGCCCGCCGTGCCCGCTCACATTGCCCATCGTGTGCCCCTGCCTGTCCGCCGCCAGCTCAAGGTGCAAGTACCCACCGGGGCTGCGGGTCATACCTCTCGTCTCCCCTAGGTGTTGAATCGCACCGTGTTTGGTGGAGGCTCCGGGTTGCCCCCGGTTTGACGGAGTTTCGTTATTGGATTCCTGTGCCACCTGAACAAGGAGCACAGGATGGGAAGACGGGGCTATTCGCCGGAGTTCCGGCGCAGGGTTCTTACCTGATCGATGCCGGTCGCAAGGTTGTCGACGTCGCTCGAGATCAGGGATCGGCAGTTAGACGATTACAACTGGCGGCGCCAAGACCGCTCGATAGAGGGCTCGAGCCGGGGCTTATCCAGTGGCGAGCACGGGAGCTGCTGGCGGCCAAGCGTCGGATCGTCCAGCTCGAGAACGAACGCAAGATCGCGCGCCGATGCTCATCGCACAGGTGGAGGGCCCGGCGTAGCGCCTCCGGGCGATACGATTTGGCGCGTCGAGCCGCGATCTCCGTCCACCGCGTGGCACTCACCCATACCCCCGGTGTCTCGGGGAAGGGGAACAAGCACATGCCATGAGGCGTTGCAAAAGTGAGTGCGGGGCCCGTGCGCGAAAGTAGGCGCGCTCATCGCGATGAGTTTCGATGATGAGCCCGGTCTGTGTAGTGAACGACGAGACCGATCTCCGAGGAGCTAGATGACAACGAAATCGCCACTCGCGATCGAGGCCACGGGCCTCGTCAAGTCCTTCGGCGAAACGCGCGCCGTCGACGGGGTCGATCTGGCGGTGCCGCGTGGGTCCGTTTACGGG
>DATLGQ010000408.1:0-4295 GCA_035540435.1 Fimbriimonadaceae bacterium | reverse complement strand
GCCTCTACGGCGGCACCTACAACCTGTTCCACTACACCCTGCCCAAGATGGGCATCACGGCCCGCTTCGTCGACCCATCCGATCCGCAGGCATTCCAAAGAGCAGTTAACGACCGCACGAAGCTCATCTTCGGAGAATCGGTGGGCAACCCCAGGCTCGACACGTTTCCCTTCGAAGAGGTTGCGGCCATCGCGAAGGACGCGGGTGTTCCGCTTGATCGACAACACCCTGCCCACTCCGTACCTCATGCGGCCGCTCGAACTGGGCGCGAACATCGTCGTGCACTCGGCGACGAAGTTCCTCGGAGGCCACGGCACCATCATTGCTGGACTCATCGTCGATGGCGGGAACTTCGACTGGGGCAACGGGCGCTTCCCCAACTTCACGGAGCCGGACCCGAGCTACCACGGCCTACGCTTCTGGGAGGTCTTTGGCGACTTTCCTGGCCTTGGCAACGTGGCGTTCGCCATCAAAGCCCGCGTTCAAGGTCTTCGGGACACGGGGGCGGCGCTCTCGCCTTTCAATTCGTTCCTTCTACTCCAGGGTCTGGAGACGCTGCATCTACGGATGGAGCGTCATTCGCAGAACGCTCTGAAGGTCGCCAAGTTCCTGGAGGGGCACCCAAAAGTCAAGTGGGTGCTCTTCCCCGGCCTGCCTTCGCATCCCGACCACGAACGGGCGGCGCGGGTACATCATCGGGGCCAGTTTGGGGCGATCCTGGGCTTTGGGATCGAAGGCGGGTATGAGGCGGCGCTGCGCTTCATCGACCGCTTGGAGCTGTTTTCGCTTTTGGCCAACGTAGGCGATGCCAAGTCGCTGGTGATCCATCCCGCCTCCACGACGCACCAGCAGCTCTCGGAGGAGGAGCAGCGATCGGCAGGCGTGAGCCCGGACTACATCCGGCTCTCGGTAGGGCTGGAGAATGTGGACGACCTAATCGGGGATCTTTCGAGGGCGCTGGGCTAAGAGGGGCGCGCGCCCTCTTACAGCTCCAGGACTTGCTGCCCACTCGACACCGCCGCGAGCTGGCCGACATCCGGGGGCACGTCGAAGGCGTCTTTGCGCAGATCGGACGGGACCGCGATCGGATAGTCGCCATTGAAGCAAGCGAGGCAAAAGTCGCTCTCCGGCCGTCCCACGGCGCGAGCGGCGCCGGGCACCGAAAGATAGCCCAGCGAGGTAGCGCCCACGTGGTCGCGGATCTGGTCGATCGTCATGCGGGCCGCGGCGAGCTCGCCTTTCGAGCACATGTCGATGCCGTAGAAGCAGGGCCACTTGATGGGAGGGGCGGTGATTCGGACGTGCACCTCGCGGGCCCCAGCCTCGAAGAGCAGGCGAACGATCTGGCGCGTGGTGGTGGCCCTGACGATTGAATCGTCGACGAGCACCAGTCGCTGCCCGGCGATGTGCTCCTCGAGTGGCGTCAGCTTCATCCGAACTCCCTGCTCGCGGAGGCGCTGGTCGGGGGCAATGAAGGTGCGGTGGATGTAGCGCGACTTCATCATGCCCTCGCGGTAGGGGATGCCGCTGACGCGGCTGAAGCCCAGCGCAGCCGGGATCCCGCTATCGGGCACGGGCACCACGATATCGGCCTCGGCCGGGTACTCGCGAGCCAACTGCTCGCCCATCCGCTCGCGGGCCGAGTAGAGGAGCGTGCCGTACATCTTCGAGTCGGGGCGCGCAAAGTAGATGAACTCGAAGAGACACATGGCGCGGCGCGGAGCCGGCGCGCCCTGGGCAAAGCGCATCCCGGTCTCGTCGATGATGACGATCTCGCCCGGCTCCAGCTCACGGTCCGCCTCCGCATTGACCGGGTTGAAGGCGCAGCTCTCGCTGGCGATCATGAAGCCGCTGCCGATGCGACCCGAGACGAGGGGGCGGATACCGTGGGGGTCACGAAAGCCGATGAGGGTGCGGGGAGTGAGGACCGCGCAGCTATAAGCGCCCTTCAGCCGGCCCATGGCCAGCCGCACCGACTCCTCCGGCCCGTGGTGGATGTTGCGAACGATCAGGCGGGCGATGATCTCGCTGTCGCTGGTGGAGTCGAAGTGCTCGCCCTCCTCCTCCATTTCGGCCCGCAGTTCGACGGCGTTGATGAGGTTGCCATTGTGCGCGACCGCGATGTCGCCGACGAGAGACTGGCAGAACACGGGCTGGGCATTGCGAAGGACAGACGCGCCGGTGGTCGAGTAGCGGGTATGGCCGATGGCCAGGTGCCCAGGCAGGGTGCCGATGATCTCCTCGTTGAACACCTGGTGCACGAGGCCCATGTCCTTGTGCATCCGGACTCGCGAGCCATCGCTAACGGCGATGCCGGCGGATTCCTGGCCGCGGTGCTGGAGGGCGAAGAGACCGAAGAAGGCGACCCGCGCCGCGTCCTGGTCGGGAGTCCACACGCCGAGTACGCCGCATTCCTCTTTCAGGCGGTCGTCGTCGCGAGCGTGCTCCACCTCGTGAGTATACGCCTCGGGCCTAGCGCTGGTTCGCCGCCATAATTGGGCCATGGATTTCGTGGTGCGGGAGGCGGAACCAAGCGATGCTCCCGCCGTCGTGGCGGTCGTAAAGGCGGTCTTCGATGAATACGGGTTCACCTGGGACCAAGCCGACTATCACGCGGACCTCTACGACCTGCAAGCTCATTACTTCGAGCGTGGACTTCCCTTCTGGGTGGCCGAGGACACCGCCGGCGTGGTAGGTACGGCCTCGCTGGGCCTTTTCGACATCGTGCCGGGCAGCCCGGGACAGATGGTCGAGCACGAGGGCCAACGCCGGATCGGTGGCTGCGACTGCTCGCTAGAACGGCTGTATGTGCATCCCATCGGGCGACGCCGCGGGATTGGCCGGGCCCTGTTTGAGGCCGTGTGCGCGGAGGCGCGGCTCCGGAAGCGCTCGCTCATGGAGATTTGGAGCGACAAGCGGTTCCAGGACGCCCACCGGCTCTACCAGCGATATGGCGCCGAGGTGGCGGGAGACCGCATCTGCCACGATCCCGACCAGAGCCCGGAATGGGGACTCTACCTCCCGCTGCGAGAGGGGTCCAAAACAGAAAAAACCTCTTGAAGTGCCAAGGGGAGAGCAAACGCACTTCGCAAGGTTTTTCTGTCTATTCAGACGCCAGCGGGGCTCGTGAGGGCCGAGCCGTTCTTGCGCTTGCTAGCGCAACTTCCCGTCCGGTTTGAACGGCGGCTCGATGCCGTGCGGGGTGATCGTGATCATATTGTCCTCGGGCCGCCACACCACGGCGGAGTCGAGCGATTCGGCCAGGAAGCGCAGGGGCACGAGCGTCCGGTCGCCCTGAATCACCGGCTCCGCATCCATGACGACGTTCACGCCGTCGACCTTCGCCAGATTCTTGCCGATCTCCAGGATGACCGTCCGGTTGCCCCGGAAAGCGACCACGCGACGTGCCCACGGCTCATAGCGAACGTGCGCGCCCATGTGCTCAAAGACGCCGCGGATCGGAACCATGACCCGGTCGCCATACATGATCGGCTGCATGTCGGGGAATACCACCGGTCGGGCGTTGACATTGACGTGGATCGCTCCGGCGCGCGGCATCGTGCGGACGATTGCGCCCTCTCCGACCTCTTGGGCGGCCAAACCGCCCACGCAGGCGAGGGCCGCCAGGGATGTAACGAGCTTTCTGGTATGGGTTTTCATCTTGGGGTCTACACCTCTCTGGAAGGCTTTGACCCGGGAGCGCGCAAGCTCGTTTCGGTCCTGCGTGTGGCAAAAAGCGACCACACGCAGCGAGCCCTCAGCGCGCGGCTGGCTCTTCGGTCGGCTTCTTCATCCAGGTGCGACCCCAGTCGGCCAGGTCCCCGATGACGCACTGAAGCGCGTGGCCCTTGGGCGTAAGCTCGTACTCGACGTTCGGGGGGATGGTGCTGATCACGTGCCTCGTGACCACCCCTTGCTCCTCCAGGTAGCGCAGCCGCTCGCTCAGGGTTCGGGGGTTGATGCCGTTGGCCCGCGCGATCTCGTTGAAGCGCTTCTTGCCCTCCATCAGGCAGTGGATGATGTGGAGCGTCCAGCGGGCGCTGAGCAGATTCAGCGTCGCATGGACGGGGCAGAAGATTTCGCCGTGCGGGCCATGGCCTTTCATGATCTATCTATCAGTACGTCCGCGCGACATTATATAGCGCTTGGCAACGGAGTGGTAAGTCTGATCCTCAGAACCCCCTCGCCCCTTTGGGGGAGAGGTCGCAGATCCCGCCGAAGGGAAACGAGCGACGCGAGTCGGGAGGGCAGGGGGTGAGGGGAAGGCCTTTCGCCCCTCTGGGGCAGCCTAGCCC
>DATLGQ010000407.1:0-16067 GCA_035540435.1 Fimbriimonadaceae bacterium | reverse complement strand
TTGTTGATCCATTAGTCTTCATGCCCCTTGAGCTCGCCCTTCATCTTCTCGCTTTTGAGCACGAAGGCGCCCTTGCTGACTACTCGATCGCCGATGGCGACGCCTTCCAGAACTTCCACAAACTCTCCTTGAACACGCCCCAGCGTGACAGTCCGCTCCTCGAACTTCCCACCATCTTCGGCGATGTACAGCTTTCGCTTGTCGCCATCTTCGATGATCGCGGAGCGTGGAACGACGACGGCCTGTGTGCTTGCGCCGACTCCCAACCGGACCGTTGCAGACATTCCGCTGCGTAACTGCGAGCCGGAGTTGTCAACGAGTATCTGGACGGGCATGGATCTCGTCTTCGGGTCGAGGCGGCTGCCTACCGACTGGACAACCCCACTGAAGATCCTGCCAGGATAAGCGCTGACGCTGACTTGGGCGACTGTGCCGGCTCTGGCCGCTCCGATCTGCTTGTCGGAGACTTGCGCCACCACCCAAACAGTTGCCAGGTTCTCAATCTCTCCTAGCTCTGTCGACCTTTCAACGGCTTGCCCCATCGTGGCTTCAAGGTCGACGACTACGCCACTTATGGGAGCCTTAACGACCACGGAACCGCCCGATGCGCTCCCCGATCCCGCGAGGGCTGAGTACCCGGCGCGGGCTGCTTCAACGCCTTTCATGGCCGCGACAACGGCCGAGTTGGCGGACACCAAGCGAATGTGCGCTTGCTGGACTTCGAGGTTTGCGGAACGCACCTCTGCTTCTGCGGCTTGGATTTCCCGCGAATTCGATAGACCTTGCTCGGCGATCTTTCGCTCTCGCTCATACGTCGCTTTAGCGAGTTCGATCCGTCTCTCCGCGTTTCGCTGCCGTATCTTGTCTGTGGCTACCTCCAGCCTTGCTTGCTCCAGCTCGGTACGGGAGATGAGCTCTTGCTTATAAAGCCGCTCCGCACGTTCCAACTGCGCTTCGTGGACGGTCTGGTCCTGCTTACCTCGCTCCAACTCCGCTTCCGCGTCGGCCAGGTCCTTTTGGGCGGCCTGGAGAGCGGGCTGGCTAAATGCACCGGTTTTGGCGAAGGCTTGTTGCCGAGCCAATTGCTGCTTGGCAGTGCGCAGTTTTGCGTTTGCCAAATTGATCTCGGCGGCTGCTTCCTTTACCGCGGCCTGGGCAGTAACGACTCCTCGCTGGGCTTCGATGATCAGCGCTGAAGCTTGCGCCAGTTCTCCTGATCGCAATGTCGCGATGGGTTGCCCAGCTCGAACTCGGTCACCCGCTTTGACATGGAGTCGAACAACTTGCCCGCCAACAGGCGGAGTAACGATCGCACGTCCCTGTGAGGAAGTGGTCACCGTTCCCGGAACCTTGAGTTCTTGCTGAAGCAGCCTCTGTTCGACCGGCTGGGTCTCAATTCCCGCGATCTTGATAGCCTCAGCAGTTAACTGGATGTCTTCGGAGTGACCTGCTTCCTCCTTCGTTGCCCCTGATTCGCCCTCGATGTGTCCAGATTCTTCGTGGCCATGCTCATCCTTCGCAGCCGTCGCTCCTCCGTCCTTCGCACACCCGCCCAATGCAACAGCGAGACCGGCAAGTATCCAAATCAAGTGGATTCGTTTCATGGGTTCACCTCGAAAATCTGGCCGGAAGCTCGGACAAGTCTTGCCTGTGCTTCGGCAAGGCGAGTTCGTGCTTCGACGTAGGCTTGCTCAAGATCTCGGAGCACTCTGGTCGCGTCCAGGACTTCGATCAAGGTTGTCGCTTGTTCCGTGAGACCAGGGCGAAGGCGATTCACCAGTTCCTTGGCGCGTGCCACTAGTGCCTCGTATTTGCCTACTTGGTCTCTCGCGGACGCAACTTCAATCTGCGCCGCCTTTACTTCGCCCTCGGCCAATTTGGATGCGTCAGTAAACGCCTTGCGGGCGGCTTCGGCCTTGATTCCAGCAGCTCTCGTTTCAGCAGCGACTCGGCCGTGATCGAAGAGCGGGATTGACAGCTGAAGTCGGAGTCCATACCGATCGTCTCGCTCTTGCCAGGGCGTTCTCCTGCCTTGCAGCTCCAGTTCGGGCCTGCCGCTCGCTCGTGAGATGGCAATTTCGGCCTCAGCTAACTGGGTTTGGGCCTCAAGTAGCAACAGTTCAGGGCGCTGCCGCTTCAGGGCTTCTGCGTCGGTTGCAACGGGCGCTAGCTCTGGAAAGGCACCTTGAAACTCGCGCAATTCAGACAGTCCGGTAACAGACTCAAGCTTGCGAAGCGCTGCATTCTGTTCGGACTGACGCTGCTCGGCGCGAAGCTTTGCTTGCTCAAGGTCGAGGCTGACTTGCGTGAGGTGGAATCCAGGCGCAATTCCACCTTCGACTCGAAGCCGCGTCGCTTCGTATAGCTGCTCGTAAACGGCCTGAACGGCCTTTGCGCTCTTTGTCAACTCTGCAGCGGCGACGGCGGACAGATACGCCTCTAGCACCTCCGTCTGAACGTCGAGCGACACTTGACGAAAGCTGGCTTCAGCTTCCGCGACTAGAGCGCGGCCCGATCGTCGGTAGGCGTTTGTTCGGCCAAACAAATCGATCGGTTGAGACAAGACGAGGTCATCATCAGACCCCCCTGTTTCGGGATCAGTCGTGTATCCGACGAGGAGACGCGTGGCAGGAAAGGCTCCTAGGGCGCTGCTGGTCAACTTCGCTTGACTCAGTCGCAGACTGGCCGCTTGAAGCACGGGACGATTAGCTCGGGCTGAACGAAGAACGTCGTCAAGCCCGATCTGCTGGGCATGCGCTGAAATGGCGAGGCCAGCGAGACAGAATATGGGTAGGGTTCTCAAGAAATCTCCAACTGAGGTTACGGTCATGGCTCCGCGCAACGCGGAGCGAACAACTAGCTCAGTTGGAAAGGCGGAGCGCGTGAAGAAGTGGATGAGGGCGGCGCATTGGGAAAGCCCTGCTCAATGTGCGCAAAAACGACCTTGCAGACGATGTACCGAACGACCGACAAGCAAATCGCTTCCGGAAGGATTGCGAAAAAGAGTTGGAACTGCTGAGACGGGACTGCCGCTTGTTTCTCTTTCGAATCCGTGCAAGAAGTCAGAGTGCAACATTCATGGCAATCTAGTGATCCACTGACCGAGATCGTTCGCTCTGACTGATTCTCCGATTTGCCGTCTAAGCATGGTCCGCGCGGACACGTGGGGCACTCCCTACCGTTGGGCAGCACCCAAGCGCCCGAGCAAGCATGAGCTTGACTTAGCAGGAGCAACCATATGAGGATCAGTGCGCGGCCCAAGGGCACGAGCATATTATGACAGGATGCCCCGTCCGTGAGTCTTATGGCGCGTCACGGAATGGCGTAGCGATCGACTCAAAGAGTTCTAATAGCCTGCACTATCCTCCACCAAAAGCCCCCGTCGTCTCTGCCTCGGCCCATAGGAGCCAGCAAGCGAGTAACTGCTGCCTCAGGGCTTGGGGGCGCGTATAATCGGTCCCTGTGCGTCTGGCGAAGGCCATCCTGCTGCGGCTGCTCTACGGGGTCCTCAGCCTGCTCTTCATCTCGTTCGTGACCTTTATCGCCGGGGAGCTCGATCCCGTCGATGCGGCTCGCGCGCTTGCGGGCGAGAAGGCGAGCGAGGCAGCTATCGAGCGCTACCGCAAGGATCTGGGGCTCGATCGGCCGTGGCCTGAGCGCTACGTGGGGTTCCTGAAGGGTGCGGTTCAAGGGGATTTCGGGCGAAGCTTCCATGGAACCCGGGAGCCCGTCAACGACATTATCCGGCGCAATCTGCCCATGACGATGCGCATCGCCGGGATGGCGATCCTGCTCGCGGCCATCATCGGCATCACCCTGGGCACCATCGCCGGCATCTGGCGCAACCGCGGACCCGACCGCGCGATCCTGACTCTTAGCACCCTGGGCGTCACCCTGCCGAACTTCGTGCTGGCGCCGCTGCTGGTCTACATCTTCGTCATGCAGATGGACTACTTCCCGCTCACCTGGGAGGATCCGCTTCGGGGGCCGATGCTCTACTACCTGGTGCTCCCGGTGGTCATCCTTTCGGCGCGGCCAATGGCGACGCTGACGCGTCTGACGCGGGCCAGCATGATCGATACGCTGCAGCAGGAGTTCATTCGAACGGCCATCGCCAAGGGTGTGCCACCCGTGCGGCTCTACCTGCGGCATGCGCTTCGCAACGCGATCCTGCCGGTCGTGACTGCGATCGGCACCAGCTTTGGCTTCTTGCTGACTGGCTCGTTCGTGGTGGAGACGTTCTTCAGTCTTCCAGGGCTGGGGCGGGAGACGATCGTGGCGATCCAGCAGCGGAACGCTCCGGTCGTGCAGGCATGCATCTTCATCACCGGCGGCATGTTCATCCTGATTAACCTGCTCGTGGACATGCTGTTGCCGATCCTGGATCCGCGAATCCGGGAGGCGCAGGTTTGAGGCTCAAGACGAGAGGTGGCCTCGAAGGGCAGGTCGAGGCGTCGGTCAACGTGGCCCGGGCAACGCCGCGGAGGAGGCCCAGCAACGTGCTGTTGTGGTTTGGCGTCGCCTACCTGGTGCTGCTGGCGGTTGTGGCGGTCGTCGGCCCGTTCTGGCCCTACCACTACCTGGACGACCAGGCCGGGCGGCCGCTGGAGGGGGCGAGCGCGCAGCATTGGATGGGCACGGACCTCCAGGGGCGGGACGTATTCGCCCGGGTGGCATTCGGCGCGCGCATGTCGCTCCTGGTCGGGCTGACGGTGATGGCGATTTCACTGACGGCGGGGATCTTCATGGGTTCGCTCAGCGTGTACGCCCCCAAGTGGATCCGGATCCCGGTCATGCGGCTCACGGATGGCATGTTCGCTTTCCCGGACATTCTGCTCGCGATCCTGATCATCGGCATCTGGGGGATGGGCGTCACTCCAGTGATCGTTGCCTTGTCGATCACGGCGTGGCCGGGGATCGCGCGTCTGACGATGACCCAGATCGCCTCGCTCAAGGATCGGGAGTTCGTCGTTGCCGCCAAGGCGATGGGCGCCTCGACCTTCTATCTGGTAGTTCGTCATGTGCTGCCCCAGCTCTGGGGCGTGCTGCTGGCGGTGGCGATGGTCGATCTGGCGGCGACGATTCTGGCCGAGAGCACCCTGAGCTTCCTCGGGATCGGCATCCAGCCGCCGACGCCGAGTTGGGGCTCGATGATCAACGACGCCCGGGACTACCTGAACTCGAACCCGATGCTGATCTTCTGGCCCTGCCTGGTGCTGTCTTTGACCATCTTCGCCCTCAACTTCGTGGGGGACGGGATCCGGGCGATGCTGGACCCTCGGAGTCGGTAGGCACTCTTCCCACGCTGCTTGCGGTACTCGCGCGAATCTCGCGACTTCGATGGCAGCGGCCGGAGCGGCTGAAGGAGTTTCGTACAATAGTTCTTGAAGGGGGCCTTGCGCCTCCAAGGAGGAGCCTCTGTGAAAGCCAGTTTGAATCTTCATGGGTTGGTCCGCTGCGGCGTGGGAATGATCGCGGTCGCCACGGCGAGCGCCACTCAGGCGCAGACTCATCTCTACTTCTCGGACATCTTCAATCCCGACTTCGAGACCGGCCAAATCAGCCGAGTGAACTCCGACGGCAGCGGGCTGACGCAGCTCGTCAATACCGGTGGCGGCATGCGCGGACTCGACATCGATCTCGCCGGGGGCAAGATGTACTGGGCAGACGTCAACATGGGCCTTATCCGTCGAGCCAACCTCGACGGGAGCGGGCAAGAGGATCTCATTCAGCTGAGCGGCAGCGGCGAGGACTTCCCCTTCCCGTCGGCATTGGCCCTTGACAAGATTGGAGGCAAGATCTATTGGGGAGATCAGGTGCTGGGCACCATGCACAGGGCGAACCTGGATGGTTCCGGGCAACAGGTCCTGTTTTCGACGCCGTTCCACCGGGGCTTGGCGATCGATTCGATCAACGGCAAGCTTTACTGGAGCACGTCGATCGACTTTACCAAGGGGGAGATTTGGAGGGCGAACCTGGACGGCACCGGCGCCGAGGCGGTTGTTACCAGCCTAGACGCTCAGTTCAAGCCGGCCAAGCTCGCGGTGGACCCATTGGGCGGCAAGATCTACTGGACGGATTACGTCGTCGACATCGTGCGCCGCTCGAACTTGGACGGCAGTGATATGCAGACCCTCTACGTGCCGCCTTTCAACCGAAATCCACAGGCGATCGCGCTCGACTTGCTAGGCGGCTTTGTCTATTGGGGTCAAGACCTGGAAATCGACGGCCACACGGGCAAGATCATGCGGATGGGGCTGGATGGCTCGAACGCTCAGGACTTCCTTACGGGCTTTGGGCACGTGAACGAGCTGGTGGTGGCGCCGGTGCCGGAACCGGCAACGGTCGTGGCACTGGGCGTGGGGGCCTTGGCGCTTATGAGGAAAAGGCGGAACGTCGGCTAAGCCCGTCCTCAATCGGCAGCCCACATCACCGGCACAGAATCTGCCTGTCCTTAACTTGGGGCGGGACCTATAGACCTGCTTGAGGCTCTAGCTCGTTGGCCTGTTAGTCCTACCAGCTTTCACACAACTGTCATCGCCTTGCAGCCGCGCTGTTATAGACTTACAACCCTTCGAGGTTGGAGGCGCGTCTGTTCCGCCTGTTCAAGCCTTGAAGGCGCCTGTAGACACCTGAGTGAAACACAGGTTGCGATCTGCTTGGTGTGGAGAGGAGCTTATAAATGCGTTGGACCAGGTTTTCCTTGATCTCTATGTTGGCTGTTGCCGCGGGCGCCGTTCAGGCCGACCCCGTTCAGGGCACGGCGACGGGCACTTTCGTCAACCCGCTTCCCGGAAGCGCGACTACTACAGGCACTGGAACCTCGAACTTCACCTGGGGCAACGGGGCCCCATTCGGGAGCCAACCCAACCGGTTCCAGTTCACCGGCGATGCGTTCAATACGACCACGGGCACGTCCTTCCGGATCGGAACATTATACTATTTTAATGGAACGATAGCTTCTGGAACTCAAGCCGACTCGGTAACCCTTCGCGCAGCTCTGAACTTCACAGATCCTGCCCTCGGGCTTCGAACCTTCGACTTCGGACTGACGATGGTATCGACTCCTAACACGACGGGAACGCAGGTCGGCGATGCCGACTACGTCTTCATGCCGAGTTCCGTGCCTTCTCAATCGGTCGTGATCGGTTCGACCGAATACACGCTCCAGTTCATGGGGTTCCAGAACATCAATGGCAGCGGCCTGATCTCAGGATCGGGGACCCAACTGCATGTTTTTGAGCAGGGGTCTGCGACGGCCGACGTCTACGCGCGCCTGATCGAGCGCAGCTTGGTGGCAGTGCCAGGACCTGCCGCCACGCTGCCGTTCGCGTTGGGACTGCTGGCCCGGCGCAGAAAGCGGTCAAACAAGGCGTAGTTCCAGCTTCTACCCAGCCTTTAGCCTCCCCGCCATCTACGCGGGGATGGCTGTTCCTCTTATCTGTGGATGCCACGATCATTGGCGGTGAATCTTCCGGCGGAGGCGCGTAGGCGGTGCAGGATCTTCGTTGGGCGAGGTTTGATGCATAGCCGCCTAGAATAGGAGGCATGTCGAGGAGCCTCCTCCTTTGCGTTGCCGGCGGGATGCTATCGGTGCTCCTGGGGCTACAGCTCTTCGTGCTGAGGCCGCTCGCGCTGGGGCTGCTCCTTCTTGGCTGCGTCCTGCTACTCTGGGCGGCGGTGGCGGTGGTGCGGCCGCACCTGAGGCGCAGGGATCCGTACGATTTGAAGCTTCTTAGTGAGGTGGACGAGCGCGCGTCATGGGCAGAGGCCGACGAGGTCGAGATCGAGTCCGACGCCTCCATCGTTTGCCCAAACTGCGGACAGGCTCGCGACGCCAGGATTCCAGGCTGCCCGAACTGTACGAAGATTGTTGGTTTCTGATCCCTGCTCATTCACCAGGGCACGAGCTATGCCTTGCGGAAGGCATGTCCCCTGCCCCCGGGACCCCTCTCTCAAAGACGAACCACTTTGAGGGAGGGGGAGTTAGAGCATTCTCTCAACTTTCCGAACCTAACGAGCTAAAGAAACTACCGGGATCGCCGATACCACTACTGATGACCCGGAATGCGTCTTGACGCGCCGGCATCAGGGGCAAGTTGAGTGTCGGACATCCTCTCCCAGAACGAAATCGAGGAGTTGCTGAACTCGCTCTCGGCAGAGGCTGAGGGCGCGCAGCCCGCGCCGGTGACTCCCAGTCGTGCAGGAGGTTCGTCGCTCGGTCTGGCTCAGGGAGCCAAGGTAGGCAAGGGTCCCCTTGCCTACGAGGTCTACGATTTCCGCCGTCCGGACAAGTTCAGCAAGGACCAATTGCGGACGCTTCAGATGCTTCACGAGACCTTCGCCCGGCTCTCCGGATCCGGTCTCTCGGCTTACCTGCGCGCGCCGGTCAATATCGACCTGATATCCATCGAGCAGGTGCCGTACGAGGAGTACCTGCGCAGCATCAACCAGTCCGTCTTCACCATCACTTCGCTGCCACCCCTCACGGGCCAGTCGGTCCTCGAAATTGAGTTTGGGCTGGTCTTCACCATGATCGACCGGATGCTCGGAGGCCCTGGCCGGGCCATCGGTCGCACGGTGCTGACCGATATCGAGCGGCCCTTGGTGAGGCAGATCATCGAGCGGATGTTCGCGGCCCTCAAGAGCGCGTGGGAAGGCGTCGTCATCGTGAACCCTGGGATCGAGGGGATGGAGACGAGCGCTCAATTCGTGCAGATCGCGCCGCCCAGCGACATCGTGGTGACGATCCTCTTCGAGGTGAAGATCGGCAGCCAGCGGGGCGCCATGAGCCTCTGTGTGCCCTACCAGGTGCTCAAGCCGATCACCACGAAGCTGAGCGCGCAGAAGTGGTTTGCCAGCGGATCTAGGAAGCAAACACCGGCCGCGAGAATGGTGTTGACCCACCAGGTCCACCAGTCAAAGGTGGAATGCGCGGTGCACCTTGGCAACGCGAAGATCAAGATCGAAGAGTTCATGAACCTCAAGCCGGGCGACATCGTTCGGCTGGACCAGCGGACCGACGAGAACCTGAGGCTGCTGGTAGGCGACGTCGCCAAGTACGAGGGTAGCCCGGCCCTGCAGGGCAAGAAGCTCGTGTTCACCGTGTCCAACCCCATCGAGGAGTGAAGGAATCCATCCATGTCGTCCATTTCCCCTGACGTAATCAACAAGCTGAGCGCGATCCAGAGCCAGATTTGGCAGACGGTATCGCTGACCGTAAGCGAGGCTTCGGGTCAATCCATTACCTTTGCGGACCCTCTCACGGTCGCGGCGAAAACGAGCGACCTCTACTCCGAGATGTCGGCGCCGATGCTGGTCGTGCAGTTCGCGTTCGCCGGGTTGCCCGAAAACGCGCAGGTGCTGCTGCTCCCGCAGGAGAGTTTCGTGGAACTGGCGACGCTGGTGAAGGGTGAGGAGACCGCGAGTCTGGACGAGAACCTGGTGGCCGAAGTGCGGCCGACCCTGGAGGGAATCGTGCAGGGAATCTGTCTCGCGGTCGGCAACATCAAGAACGAGCCGGTGGTGGCGAGCGGCCTGAGCATGCGCTACCAGATTCTGAGCTTCCCGCCGAACCTGCAGAAGAGCGACGAGATCGTTCGCACTCAAGTGGCCCTCACGGGCGAGGACCTCAATGGCAGCGCGATCTGGCTGATGGACAACCCAACGGCTCACGCCCTGCTGGGAATCGAAGTGCCCGAGGAGGATGAGTCGCCTTTTGCCCAGCTCGGAACTCCCGAAGGATCAGCCAAGCCGACGTCTGCACCCTTTGAGGATTCGGGCGGCCTCGAGCTGCTCATGGACATCCCGCTGGAGATCAGTGTCGAGCTCGGGCGCGTCAAGATGCTGGTCAGGGAAGTCGTCGATCTGGGACCCGGCTCGATCGTGGAGATCGAGAAGGCTGCGGGGGAGCCGGTGGACGTGATGGTCAACGGCCGGCTGGTGGCGCGTGGCGAGGTGGTGGTGATCGAAGACAACTTCGGCGTGCGCATCACGGAGATTCTCAACCCGCAGGAGCGACTGACCCGGCTTGGGGAGGCCGCATGAAGCGATTGCCAGCGGTTTCCGTTCTCGCTGTTTGTGCGCAAGGGGCTCTAGCTCAATCAGCTCTGGATCTGGCCAAAGGCGAGGTCACGAGCGCACCGGTCCAACAAGGCCCGAGCCTGGGCCTGATGCCCCTCATCCAGATGATGGTGGCGATCGGCATCGTGCTGGGCCTGGTCAAGTTTCTGCTGCCGCGGCTTGCAGGACGGCTCAACAAGCGCTTGTCGACGCCGATCGGCAGCCAGATACGGATCGAGGACTCGGCGACCTTCGCGGGCGGCACGCTCCACATCGTCGAGGTGCGGGGCAAGGCGCTGCTGCTCTCGGTGGGGACTCAGGGGGTGACGTGCCTTGCGGACGTCACCGAGCCGAAGGCGGCGGACACCGCCGCGCCGACTTTCATGGAAGTGCTGGAGAACGCCGAGGCAGCAATGGAATCGGCGCCTGCGGCCGTCGCCGCCGTACGACCACGACCCGCCGGCAACTCCGGCCAGCCCGCCGACGTCGAAGAGGCGCTCCGTCGCCTCAGCGCCCTGAGCCAATAGGATGACATTCGTTCGTCTCCTTCCACCTCGGCTCGCGCCCATCGTCCTGGTGATTTTGCTGATGGGTCTGACGGCGCTTGCGCTGCCCCAGCAAGTGGCGGTGCCCAACATCTCGATCAACGTCGGTGGCGCCAAAGGAGCCGACAACGTCAGCACCTCGCTGCAGATCCTGGCGCTGCTCACGGTGCTCAGCCTGGCTCCCGCGATCCTGATCCTGACCACTGCCTTTACCAGGATCGTGATCATCTTCGGATTCCTGCGGCAGGCGCTGGGAACCCAGAACATCCCGCCCAACCAGGTGCTGATCGGCCTGAGCCTGTTCCTCACCTTTTTCGTCATGGGACCAACCTATGCCGAGATCAACGAGACGGCGCTCAAGCCGGTCATGAATGGCCAGATGAAGCTAGAGGATGCGGTCGAACGGGCTCAGAAACCTCTCAAGGAATTCATGCTCAAGAACACCTACAAGAAGGACCTCGTGCTCTTTGCGAACTTGCGGAACGAGAAGCCGGAGACTCGTGAGGAGATCTCGATGCTGACCGTCATCCCGGCGTTTATCATCAGCGAGCTGAAGACGGCCTTCATCATCGGCTTCTACATCTTCATCCCGTTCTTGATCATCGATCTCATCATCGCAAGCGGCCTCATGAGCATGGGCATGATGATGCTCCCGCCGGTCGTGGTCTCGCTGCCGGCCAAGGTGCTCGTCTTTGTCCTGGCGGACGGATGGAGCACCCTCGTCACGGCGATCATGCAGGGGTACCGCTGATGGATCAGGCGACCGCGCTCAATCTGGCCCGGCAGGGCGTGCAGATCGCCATCATGGTGTCGCTGCCGGTGATGGCGGTGACGCTGTTCCTGGGCTTGATGGTAAGCGTCTTTCAAGCCATCACACAGGTGCAGGAGGCGACACTGACGTTCGTTCCCAAGCTGGTTGGAGTGGCGTTGGTGCTGGCTCTCATGGGGAACTGGATGCTGACGACGCTAGTGTCGTTCACGCAGCTTTGCTTCCAACACGCGGGGAAGCTTGGGTGAGGGGGCCGGGATGACTGAAGCTGTGCTCTGGTCGTTCCTGCTGGTGTTCGTGCGATGCAGTGCGATGTTCCTGGCCTCGCCGATTTTTGGCGCTCAGACGACGCCTTTGCCGATTCGAATCCTGACCACCTTATGTATCTCCGGGGCGTTGACCTGCGCCCTCAATCCGGCTCTGGCGCCGCCACCCGATCAGATGCACGCGTTCGTCATGGCGCTCGGCAACGAGTGCGTGGCTGGGCTGCTTATCGGGCTGTTCATGCAGCTGGCCATCAAGGCGGCGATGATGGGCGGCTCGCTGCTGGACCTTCAGATTGGCCTCTCGATGAGCCAGACGCTGAACCCCGTAGCAGGGGTGCCGGTGACGGTCGTAGCGCAGTACAAGTTCATGCTGGCCAGCGTGCTGTTCCTGGCGATGAACGGGCACCACATCATGCTGCAGGCTTTTGCCGAGAGCTATCGGGTGATGCCGAGCTTCGGGCTGCAGAGCCTGCCTGCGCTTCAGGAGAGCATCGTCTCGCTCGTGGGCCAGATCAGCTTGCTGGCGATCCAGATGGCGGCGCCGGTTCTGGCGGTTTCGCTGGTCGTGGATGCGGCACTGGGCGTCGTCACCAAGGCGGTGCCGCAGGTGCACGCGATGATCGTCGGCATGCCGGCGAAGATCGTGGTCGGACTAATCGCGATGTCCTTGGCGCTGCCGGCTCTGGGAGCCGGGGTGCAGGCCGGCGTCGAGCATGCGGTGGCGGCTCTGACCAGGCTGGCGGGTGCGAGCTAGATGGCGGAGACGGCGCAGGAACGCACTGAGGAAGCCACACCCAAGCGCCGTCAAGATGCCCGACGCAAGGGAACGGTCGCCAAGTCGGTGGATCTCAACGGGGCGGTGGTGCTCATGGCGCTGCTCGTGGCAACGCCGTACGTCATCGGTCGGCTTAGCTCGTCGTTTGGGCAGAGCCTGACGCTCGGGTTTAGGAACATGCCCGGCGAAATGAATCTTCAGGCGCTTGGGGGCTACACCTGGACGCTGCTCGAACCCTGCTTGACGCCTTTTGGGATGCTGCTGGCGGTCGCGCTCGTGACGGGCGTCATGTGCAATTTCGCTCAAGTCGGTTTCGTGCTCAGCGCCGAGACCCTCAATCCCAATCTCAACAAGATCAACCCGATCAACGGCCTCAAGCGGCTCTTTTCCCTCAGCAGCCAGGTGGAGGGGCTCAAGGCCACCGTCAAGTGTTTCCTCTTCATGTACCTGGCTTGGACATCCGTGCAGTCACATTGGCCGGACCTTGTGGGCCTGGCGTGGAAGCATCCGCTCTACGCGGTCTCCAGCGTCGGGATGCTGGTTCACTCGATCTTCCTCAGAGTCGGGATCGCCTGGCTCGCGCTGGCGCTGCTGGACTACCTCTACCAGCGCAAGCGGGTGAGCAAGGAACTCCGAATGACCAAGGAGGAGCTGAAGCAGGAGATGAAGGAGAGCGAGCAGTCCCCTGAGCTCAAAGGCGCCATGGCCAGGCGTCGTCGGAAACTGGCGAAGGGGCGCATGATGGATGCGGTTCGAAAGGCGGATGTGATCGTAACGAACCCGACGCACTTCGCGGTGGCCATCCAATACGAGCACGGGAAGATGCCCTCGCCGATCGTGGTGGCCAAGGGAGCCGACTACCTGGCGCTCAAGATACGGGAAGTGGGCGCGCAACACCGCGTTCCGATCGTGCCGAACCCGCCGTTGGCGAGGGCCCTCTACAAGCAGTGCGAAGTGGGCGATGCGGTGCCCCGCGAGTTGTTTCAGCCGGTTGCCGAGGTTCTGGCGTACGTCTACAGCACTCTGCGGAAGATCCGGAAGGAGTAGCGGAACGTCCGCATTTTGCGCATCTTTGAGCACTGTGGCCGGACAACCCTTTACGAATCGCCTTCAAGATGCCTACACTTTAGGGCGGGGAGAGCCGGAGCATGAATGCGCTGGCAGATTTGGCTGATTCTCTTGATTTTCGCGTGGGCCGTATGCGGCACTTGGGCGACTGACACTTCGGCGTTCCTGCCGCGGAGCCCGAAGTACGGGGTTTACATGGCCTTGACAATCGTGCCGTTCGTCGCCGGCATGCTCCTGATGCTCGACGACCTGCGTCGCATGCGCCGCCGTCGCTAAAGCAGACGCCTGAAGAGCGACCGAGGTAGGTACGAAGCCGCCCATCGGAGGCGGCTTTTCCATCTGCCGGGGTCGTAGCGCAGCGAGCGACGGAAGGCCTCTCTGCCTCCCGCGGGATCGCCGTTCAGCACCTTGACCGTCCCCAGGCACGCCTCGTTGTGGGCCATCGCCTTCCGTACGTCCTGGGCAGTTCCATGCTTCTCTAGTTCATCGTAGCGCCCGCCGATCCAGGTCCGGATGCGCTCGTCGTCCTGCCAGATGCGCTCGAGCTTGTGCGAAGCGTTTGCGCCGTGGACGCGGTAAAGGGTGAGCTCGTCGGCCACATAGCCCACGTGATAGCGCTCGGCGATGCGGTACCACATCTCCCAGTCGCCGGACCCGAAGTACGCTTCATTGAATCCGCCGAGCTCTTCGAAGCACCTCTTGCGCACCAACGCGGCCGAGGCGATGATCTTGTTGGCGTAAACCAGCGACAGGAGCACGTCGCCAGTTTCCGTCCGGGGGAAGTCGAATCCTAAGGGGGAACCCTCCATTCGCCGCCCCTCGGCGTCGATGAACGAGCCATCGGTGTGAACCAAGCCGACGGTGGGATGCCCGTCCAGAAGCGCGACTTGTCGCTCGAGCTTCGACGGCTTCCAGACGTCGTCGTCGTTGAGAACCGCAACCAGTTCGCCCTGTGCATGGTGCAGCCCGACGTTCAGAGTCCCATAGGTGCCTAGATTCTTTGCGTTAAAGATGAGGCGGGCATTCTTGGCGTTTTCCTTCAGCCACTCTCGCGTTCCATCCGTAGAGCCGTCGTCCAGCGCGATGATCTCAAGATCTGTGTAGGTTTGAGCACAGATGCTTCCAAACGCGGCGGGCAAGTAGGCTAGGTGGTTGTAGCACGTGAGGAGGACGCTGACCCGTGGCATCTATCTGAGGCGCACCTCGATCGCCCAGTCGATCAAGTCGAGGGCAGGGTCCGCTACGTCGCCGCGAGGCTCCAAGCCTGCGAAGTCCTGGTTCCGGAAGGTGCGGCTGAGGTTGAGCGGAATCCGCACCCATTGGTTGACGCCGCTGGGGAGGGCGCTGTTGCCGAGCGCGTCCCATGCCCGCTGCTGCGTGCCCCCACCTAGGTTCTCGACCGAAATGACGTTGACGAGCAGCGAGCGGTAGGCGTCAGCCTCGGCCGGCGTTTCGGCGATCTGATCGAGGTCGATCTCGAATCGCAGGAAGCGGCGCTCCACCTGATTCGGGTTCTGAGGGTCGTTGGGCGGCACGATGACGAAGTTGATCGGCACCCCCACTTCGCGGAAGTTGATCAAGTCGTCGCCTTCGAAGCGATAGATGATGAATTGAGGCGACTGGGTCGGCGTCCACCGAATGAAGTACCGCACGTTGCCAGCCACGAACCCGTTGCCCCAAGGCGGGCCGATCACGGGGACGGGGCCTTGATCCGTGGGGTTCAGCTCAGGACTCGGGAAGATCACGACGTGATAGAGGTAGAAGTCGCTGACCTCGCCTTCGAACTCGAGTGTGAACACCAGACGCTTGGTGTCGCCTGGCGCGCCCTCGTCTGGGAACTTCGCGCACCCGACCAGCGCCGCCGAGAGGCAGAGGGCAAGCAACTTTACTGTCAAGAGACGCATGGTTCTCTAATATGACGGGCTGACGAGGGGCCAGGTCCTATTCTGGCCGAGCAACCCCGGCGGCGTGCCATGAGACCAGGTTCGATGAGTGAAGGGCGCCAATGAATGGCGCTGCCTCATTTGTCCAAATGGACAGAACAATCGAGCGATGCCGGCGGTCGCTACCCCAAAGCATCCGGTAAATATACGGAGAGGCGGGAGGGAGCTTTTGCGCGAACGGAGGGACTCGCAACCGATCGATGCGAACGAAACGGGGGGATCTTGTTATGTCGTCGGCGCCGCATGAGCCCGAAGTGATGCGTCGCGGGCGCGGTCTGAGCGTCGTCGACGCCGCCGCGATCATCGTGGGCGTCGTGGTGGGCGCCGGCATCTTCAGAATGCCGGGACTCGTTGCCGGCAATGCCGGAAACGAGACGAACACGATGCTGCTCTGGCTGCTGGGGGGCGGCATCTCGCTTATCGGCGCCTTCTGCTACGCGGAATTGGCTACCGCCTTTCCAAACGTTGGCGGCGATTACCATTTCCTGAGTCGCTCGTTTGGCAAGAGCGTCTCCTTCCTCTTCGCCTGGGCCCGGATGACCATCATCCAGCCCGGTTCGATTGCACTGCAGGCCTACATCATCGGCGACTACATGAGCCAAGTCGTGCCGCTCGGAGAGGCGTCGCCAAGCCTGTATG
>DATLGQ010000406.1:0-2118 GCA_035540435.1 Fimbriimonadaceae bacterium | reverse complement strand
ACATCGAACCGGGCGCGACCAGGTAGATGTTCTCGCCGATCTCCTCCCAGGTGCCCTCTTGGGCGAAGTTGACGCCGCACATGAAGTCGACGATCTTCTGCCGCTGGACGGGGTCGGTGGCGGTGAGGTTCAGGATCTGCTGCTCACCGGCCTTGAAGCCGGTGGCGGCCTCCAGCGCGTCGTCGAACGAGGTGATCTGCCGGCGCACGGTGATGTGGGCCTTGAATCCGTTTCGGGCGGGATAGGTTCGGCTTTGAGGCTCTTCGTCCTCGTACTCGTCCTCTTCGCGTCGCGACAACATCGAGGCCAGTCGGCCAAAGATTCCAGGCTTTTCCTGGAGTTCGAGCTCATCCATGATGCAACCTCCGTGTTCTAACTGCGCTCTCCGAAGAGGGCGCTTCCGACTCTGATGTGGCTGGCTCCTTCCTGGATCGCCACTTCGAAGTCTGCGCTCATTCCCATGCTGAGCCATTCGCCCCCGATGCGGTCCCTGAGCTGTCGCAGCCGCCTGAAGTGCGGCCGCATGTGCTCCGGGTCCAGCGGGGGGCCGACAGTCATCAGCCCGCGGTACTGAACGTTCTGACAGTGTAAAACAAGTTGCGCGAAATCGTCAACGTTTTCCACATTTACTCCGCTTTTTTGCGGCTCTTGCGCAATGTTGATTTCGACGAGGGCATGGACGGGCCTCTGGACTTCTCCCTTCTCGAGCTCCCGCAACTGGCTTTCGGTTTCGAGCGTGTGCAGGACCTGGAAGAGCTGCGCGGCCTTGCGGGCCTTGTTGCTCTGGAGCTTGCCGACGAAGTGCCAGACGATGTCTGGTGGGAGCGCCTCGATCTTGGGGACCGCCTCTTGGAGCCGGCTCTCGCCGAAGTGGCGCAGGCCGAGGTCGTATGCCTGCCGAATGCGCTCCGGGGCGACGGTTTTGGAGACGGCGACGAGCGTGATGGCGGCTGGATCGCGTCCGGCCGTTTCGGCGGCCCTTTCGATGCGCGCGCGCAATTCGGCCAGCCGCTGCTTCATGGGAGGGGCGTCAGGCCCCGGCTTCGTCCGCCGCGGCCGCCTGCACGTCCTCGTCGAGCTCCGGCTCGGCCTCGGGCTCGGGCGCAGTCTCCTGGACGACGGGCGCGGCCTTGGCCCTGGAGGCTCGCTTCTTGGGGGCGCCGGTTCCCATCTCGATGCCGACGGCTCCTTCGGTGAAGCTGGCCTTGATCTTGATGCGCCGGCTCAGCTCGGTATCGCTGACGGTGCTCCAGTTGGCGCGGTCGAGTGCCCACTGCCATCCGAGGTCGGTGGGGGAGTAGACGAACTCGACTCCATCCTGGAGGATGTCGGCGAGCTTGGTTTTGAGGTCGTCCCGCCCTTCCAGCACCGACTCTCCCGCGGAAAGATTGGGGGTGAGTCCGACGGTGACGGTGACGGGCTCCTCTTCGGGCGCGTTCTTGGCGACTCGCTTGGGGGTGGTGGCTTCGATGCCCTCCTGCACCATTTCGAGCTGTCCGACCATCACCCGGGCGAGGTCTTCGACCTCTTCGGGCCACCGGTATTGGTTGCCGTCGTAGATCGCGATGGCGTGCCGCCCGGTAAGGCTGAGCGCGGTGGCGAGCATGGCGGCGTCGGCCGGCTTCATCTTGGGGAAAGCCTTACGAAGCTGGTCGTTGGCGGTCTCGAGCTTGGTGAGATGACAGGTGATCAAGTTGGTTCGGCTCCGGGAATGGCTCTCGAAGGGCTAGACGCCCCGCGCCATAATGCGCTAGTTTACCTGGGGGCGCGTCGCCGGTCGCGTCAGCGTCCTCGTGGGGAAGGTTGGGGTTTAAGATGTCGATGAGCGGTTCTGCGAGTGTGGTGGTGCGGTGGGCATTTCTGGCCGCCGCGGCTTTGACGGTGGCGTCGTGCGGTGGTCCTTCGAGCGAGGGTGGATCGGCAGCGGGCACTGGCGGGCAAGACGTTCTGGATGTGGGCGTGGTGTTCGACAGCGGGGGGCGTGGCGACCAGTCGTTCAACGACAGCGCCTGGCGCGGGATCGAGCGGGCGAAGGAGGAGCTTGGTATCCGCGAGAGCAGCATCGAGAGCGAGAACGAAAACGCCTACGAACGCAATATCGCGGCCATGGCCGAGCAG
>DATLGQ010000405.1:0-1900 GCA_035540435.1 Fimbriimonadaceae bacterium | reverse complement strand
ACCTGCGCCCGGGATATGGATTCCGAAGTGTATATGGCTAGACACTGGGAGGTAACTCCGCCGGCCGAGATCGACCGCGAGCTCGCCGACATGAGTGACCGAGACCTTGAGTCGCTCTTCGTTGAAGGTCTCATGTGGGTGAACGAGGGCGACTATGAGGACATCGCCATCGCTCGCGCGATCACGGAGCGCGGACACTCCGAAGACTTCAGCTACTGGTTTGTCCGTGAACTGCGGGTCCGGCAGGCTACGCAGACTCAGACATCCACCAGTTAGCTCACCGCTTCGGCAATGGCTTCTTCGTTGACCACGAGGCCAGGCGGCTCGAATCCCGCAGCCACATCGTCAAGCACCAGCACCCAGTCGCGACCAAACCCCGCAAATCCCGGCGCTTCCAAGGTCATTGTTCTTGGCTGGAGACGCCCGATGTTCAAACACTCGCCCGTGCGCGGGTCATACCACCACCCCTCCAGCTCCTTGGCCGGAAGCCGGTCGGCATGCACAGTCACACTCCCGCCGCGCGGAAGATAGGCGAAGAGATAGGTGCCTGCGCGGTCGCGTGTGGCCCGGATCGGCAGCTGCTCGTCCACCAGGGAGATCAAGGTCTGGTCGGGGATTCGATCGAAGTAGGGCCGCTGCAGCATCAAATGCTTCAGAAACCGAATCTGATTCGCGCCGGGTAGCTCGAGCGAATCGATCCAGTAGCCCACTGCGCCATTGAGGAGGGGCGCCCGCTCGCTGGCGAATTGCCAGACCGCATTGCAACCGTAGGTGACCCCGCATCCGCCGGCGAACACGCTCCAATAGCAGGATTGCCGAACGTCCGAAGCGGTCATGTGCCGCAGGCTGAAGTCCTTGAAAGGCGGATGGTTCTCATAGTTGGGCTCTCCGTCGAGGACCGGCTTGACCGGATCGAGCGCATAGTCCTTCTCGATCATGAGGTCCGAGCGAATGTCGTGAATCCAATGGCCGCTCTGCATCATGTTGAAGTCGAGCCAATCTGCGCGGTGGAACCACTCGCTCGAGCTGTGGCCGCCGTTCGGGTGGTGAGTCATGAGGTGACGCCAAGGCTCGCCTGCCCGAATCCCGCGCCCGAGCGCGTCGAAGATGTGCTCGACGCCACCGGCGTCCCGGTCGCCGCCATTCACCCACACGATGTTCTCTCGATGACCCAGCCGCTGGCCGATCCAGCGCCCGTAGGCTTCCGCCCGGGCCTCATCGAAGATCTCGGGCCCCACGCCCCACTCCTTCTTGATCTTGTCGCCCCAGGTTGGAAGCAGGGCAACGTATAGGCCCAGGCCCTCGGCGAGCCCGACGATCTGCTCGACGTACTCCCAATAGCCACCTTCCTCGTCCGGTCGGTGCGGGTCCTGGTCGAGGAACGGTAGCTGCCCATAGCGGTTCGGCGCGGTCAATCCTTCCAGTTCCGCGAGAGCCACCGCCTGGATGACGTTGAAGCCCTGCCGCTTCCGGGTCTCCAGGTAAAGCATCGCTTCCTCCCGGGTCAGGCGGTGGAAGATCTCCCAGGCGGTATCGCCCAGCCAGAAGAAGGGCTCCCCGTCTTGAGTCGCCAAAAACCTGCCGTCATCCGAAACGCGCAGCCGCTGCATGTTCCCATTAGACCCTTGAACGGGGCCGGATTGACGACGCGCTGCGAACGGTTCGCGCCGGTAAACTCCCCTCAATGGCGATCCTCGTCGATAGAAACACTCGCGTGCTGGTTGCGGGCATCACCGGCCGCGAAGGCGGGTTCCACACCCAGCAGATGATCGAGTACGGCACAAACGTCGTTGCCGGCGTGACCCCTGGAAAGGGCGGGCAGTCGTTCAGTGGGGTTCCCGTGTTCGATACGGTCGAGGAAGCCGTTCGGCAAACGGGGGCGAACGCCTCCGTGATCCTG
>DATLGQ010000404.1:0-11210 GCA_035540435.1 Fimbriimonadaceae bacterium | reverse complement strand
TTGGAGACACGCACCCAAAAGGAGGAGAGCAAGGCGACGGCCGCCAGCCGCGACCTCCAGACGGTCACGACGTCGCTGGCGCTCAACTTCCGCATTGATCCCCAGAAGGCATCCGACCTCTTCCGCGACGTCGGCACCGAGTACAAGTCGCGCATCATCGATCCGGCCGTGCAGGAATCGATCAAAGTGGTGACGGCCCGCTACACCGCAGAAGAGCTCATCAAGAATCGGGCAAAGGTCAAGGCGGAGGTCGAGAGCGACATTACGGCTCGGCTCCGAAACTACGACATCATCGTTGAACCGGCCGGCCTGTCGATCACCAATTTCGACTTCTCGCCGGAGTTCAACAAGGCGATCGAGCAGAAGCAGGTCGCGCAGCAGGAGGCAGAGAAGCAGCGGTATGTTCTCCAGCAAGCCGAACTCCAGCGAGAGACGGATGTAACGCGAGCGAAGGGACAAGCGGAGTCGGCGCGATTGACCGCCGAATCGCTGCGGGTGCAGGGAGGTGCGCTCGTGGTGGCTCGCGAGTGGATCGAGAAGTGGGACGGGAAGCTGCCCAGCGTGAGCGGCGGTGGCGCCAACTTCATGTTCGATATCCGCGAGCTTATGCGACAAGGGCAGCAGTAGGTTCAAAAGTTGACGATTCCATGGCAGTTGGAGGACAATAGAGGCCAGAGAGCCCAGCGAGGCTCCTGGGGGCTGTCTATGTTGCGTTTCCTTCGGCCATTTGTCGCGTCTTTTCTGTTCTTGTTAACGAGCGCCTGCTTCGCGGGCACGCTCACGGTCACGTCGCCGACCGACGGGTCGTTCGTGGGGGCCACCAACCAGCTCCGGTTCCTCGTCCGGCAGGCTTCCGTCGAGGTGACTGTCCGAGCCCAGATCACCGGACCGGGTGGAACGACGTCGGTCGAGGGCCGGTTCACGCCCAACGCTCAAGGGGAGATCGACAACAGTCTCCCGCTCAACTTCAGCTCTTCGAACCCAGAGGGCACCTACACCATCGTCGTGACGGCCACTGAGCCTGGCAACACCTACAACTCGGTTACCTTGACCGTCACGCTGGACATCACCAAGCCGCGGTTCCTGCAGTTCAGCCCGCTGCCGGGTAGCTACGTCAAGGGGATCGTGCCGATCTCCGTGCTCCTCGACGAGCCGAATGTGAAGGAGTGGCGCGTACAGATCAATGGGCAGGACATCCCCAACAACACGGGCACGGACTCCGAGTTCACGGTCTTTTGGGATACCGCCGGAATCGAACTGGATGGGTCTCAAACCATAACGGTGAGGGTGAAGGATGAGGCCGAGAACGAGGAGACGCGCACGATCAACGTGACCCTCGACCGGGTGCAGCCGGTCATCACGATCCAGTACCCCAGATCGGTGACCCCCATCCGCCCCCGATCAACGATCTCGGTGGTGGTCGACGTGCAGGATGCCACCGCAACTGCCGTCGATGTGACCGGATTGGACGTGATCGTGCAGCGATTGGACGGCACGTTCATCACACGGGTGGCGAGAACCGCGGTCCGCTCCATTGGAGGCAACACGGTGCGGTGGAGCGGCCGAATCCGCTGGCGCAGCGGTCTGCTGCCCAACCAGTTCAAAATCGTGGTGACCGCCATCGATCGGGCAGGCAATTTGGCCACCCCGCAAGAAGTGATATTGACTCTCGGCAGATAAGGACTATTCAGGATGAAAACAGCAAGGAAGCTCGTGATCGGGGCGGCGCTCGCGTCGCCCGCCGCCGCCTTGGGGCAGGTGCCCGATCTATTGAATGCGCTCGACGCCGGCGGCAGAGCCATGGGAATGGGAGGCGCGGGCTACCAAACCGATTCAAGCACCCTTTCCGGCTACTACAACCCCGCGGGGCTTGGTTATCTCGACGCGCCGGCCGCCGGCGTGGTCTTTCGAAACCTCCCCACCAGCCGAACGGTCGTCACAGGTGACTTTTCGAACCTAAGGCTCGACAGTCGCGCCGACACCGGCGCCCGATACCTGACCCATGTCGGCTACGCATTCCCTATGCGCCAAGGCGGCGCGCTGGGAGTATCCTTGACGACTGGCGGCTTTGTGCGCGACGAGCGGCTCGGCAACAACTTGCCGGACGGCGCTCTGACCGTCAGAAACTATAGGGAGCTCTCTCGAGTTCGGAACGACTTCTTGGCCGTCTCATACGGGCGTGCCAACGCGGACAGCGCCATGACCTGGGGCGTAAGCCTGCTCTATGCGATGTCGCATGTAGTCAACACCCAGGCCGGCCAATTGGTCGACAGCTCCAATAACGTGGTCGGCACCTTGAGTGCCCGTAACGACGAGCAGGGTCATGGCTTCGGGCTTCTTGTCGGAATCCAGCTCTCGCCACGCAACCAGCCCAACACGAGCTTTGGTTTGAGCTACCGCACCGAGATCGATCTGACGGGCAATGAAAACACGGCCTCGCTCTACGACAAAATCCCGGCTCGGTTGGCTGCCGGTCTCGCCCACCGTCGGGACGGCTTGCGAGGGGGACGCGACTACTTGTTAGTCGCCGCAGACGTGCAACACTTCTTTGAAGGCGGGTCCAGCCCACTCTTCGACCGAGATGCTCAGACCGTCGCCGGCATCGGCGCAGAGTACAACTATCATGCCGCCTGGGGCCGTCTGCCCGTTCGGCTCGGGTACGCCTTCGTGCCCTCGGGCGGAAGGGGCTATGGCAGCCGCAACGCGTTCACATACGGCATAGGCTATCGACCTCCCGGATCCGACCTTGCACTCGATCTCAACTTCGCTTCGCCGGAAGGAGGCAGCTCCGACATGAGCCTCAGCCTCTCTTACCGCTTCAGGAACCGATGATGAACTTCAACCGCTTCTCGCTCGTACTCCTGATGGCTCTGGCAGCTTCCCTTGCGACGGCTCAGGCTTGGCGCACCTCGTACGAGCAGGGTCTGGCCGCGGCGAGGGCGGAGCGTTGGGGCGAGGCGCGGACTCACTTTCAGCGTGCAGCTGCATACCGGCCGGAGGACCAGTCGGCCGCCACCCCGCTGCCAGGTCCGGTCAGCGAAAGGCGGGAGTGGAGGGGCGGCGCTCCCTACTCGCCGAACTTCCTGGCTGCCTACAGCGCTTACCGCGAGGCCCTAAGAGCCAAGTCGGAAGATGCCGAGCCCCTACTGCAGGCGGCGGCGGCCGAACTGGAGACCTTGCTGGCCAAGGAGCAGCACAGCCCGGAGACCTACTACGTGCTGGCGAGGGTTTACGAGCGGCAGCGCGCCACCGAGAAGAGGACGGCGCTCGAATCGAGAGTCAGCGCGAACGCGAACCGGCTCACTTGGAAGGTCGATGGCGAGGCCATCCTGCCAGAAGAGCGCGCTCTCATCGCCCCCTCTCAGGGCGACGCTCGAAGAGCGACCCCGGACTCTCAACAGACGATTACGGTGAAGGCGGGCGATCCCATCATCTCGCCTCCGGCCGGGGGGGCCAGGCCGGTGCCCGATCTGCCGGGGGTGACCCGCGTGCCACCGGTGCCCACGAAGTTCGCGCTGGTCATCGGCAACGCGGCGAGCCGTCTTCCGGAAGGCGCCCTCCCCTTTGCTGGCGACGACGCGCAGCGCATTCGCGAAGCTCTCGTTTTGAGCGCCGGTTACCCGGAAGAGAACGTCGACCTGGTGCTCAACGCGAGCGCCGCCCAGATCATGGCTAGCGCCAGGGCGCTGGCCGAAAGGGTCGGGGAAGACAACACCGTCTTTATCTACTTCGCGGGGGCCGGGGCGAACATCGACGGCAAAGACTATCTGGCGGGGATCGACACGGAGTTGCCCACTGATTCGAGCACGATGATCGCCAAGAACGAGCTGTACCGGCTGTTCATGGCAAAAGGCGCGCGCATCTTCTCGTTCTTCCAAGCCAGTCGGCCGATCGTCTCGGGGAGGTATTTCGGGATGGAGGTGCCGCTCTTCGGTTCGATTGCGCAGAGTCAGGCCACCCTTCCGGGGGAAGTCGTTCATAGCGTTGTACGCAACGGTAAACAAGTGGGAATTTACACGGACGCGCTTGCGAGTGTGCTCGAGGAGTTCCGATCGAATCGGATCCCCATCTTGGAGTTCGGGTGGCAGGTGTTCTACAAGATTCGTCGCGGGGACACCGGGACGACCGGGGGCGGTAGTCGCCAGACGCCGACCCTGCCGGTGCTCAGCAATATGGCCTCGGACGCGCCGTTCTGATATAACCAAGGGCGACAGACGGCTATGTCTTTCGTCGAGCTTAAACCACGCGCGCTGGCCTTGATGCGCTCGCTGTCCAGCGACTACAGCGACGAGTACGTCGAAGACAGCTTGTTGCCGGGCCTGAGCCGGGAACTGGACTGCAGCTGCGATGCTGAGACGGTGCGTCAACGCCTCTTGGAGCCGTACTACGGGCTCAGGACGCTCTATGGATTCTACGCCTTCCAGAGGCGAGGCAAGGATCGGCATGAATTGAGTGGGCTTGCCTTGAAGGCGCTCTCGGCGGCATGTCGGGAGTCGGCTTTCTCCCAGTTCTTAGCCTTAACGGACGGCGATTTGATCTGGCAGTCCTACCTCGAGGTATGCCGCCGGGAGGGTCGGAAGCCGCTAGAGCAGCTCAACCGAGGGGTGCTGGTCGGGCTGGCGGAGCTTGCACAGGAGATCTATCGGCTCGATGGAACCGGAAGCATCGTGAACTGGATCGTGGCGGGCGCCAACCTCACAAGTCGGCTCGAACCCCAATTCCTACGAATCGTCGACATCCGGGGAGTGGGTCCCAAAGTGACCTCAGTGCTGCTGCGCGATGTGGTTTATCTTTATAACCTCGAGAGCCGCATCGATCCAGTCGATCGGCTGTACGTCCAGCCGATCGATAAGTGGCTAAGACTCGTCGCGCCCCATGTGATCGAGGAGCCGGGAATCGAAGACGCCGCGGACTGGGTGCTCGCGGGCAAGCTCGCCAAGTACACGAGGCGCGCGGGCGTCAGCGGCGTAAGGTTCAACATGGGCGTGAGCGCATTTGGGGCGCGTCACGGCGCGAGCGCGGGCGGCTTCTCGAGAGCGCTGGAAGAGCTGCTGGCCTAGCCGCCTCCGAAGATGGCCATGTAATAGTCCCAGCTTGGGTCTGTCGCCATCCGGATGTATGCGACCTGGCCGGCGTGGTAAAAGTCCTCGCCCGAGAAAAAGAGCAGGCCCGGAGCCAGCTTCTTTTTCCAGCCCCAAACACAGATCTCCTCATCCATCGAGCTCGACCCATACCTCTCGCGGATGGTCGCGATTCGAGCGCGATACGCCTCCTCGAGCTGCCTCAATAGATCCTCGCGCGGCTGTTCGTGGAGCCGCTGATACTTGGTGTAGTCGGGCTCTTCCCCGCTCTTGAGCGACTCGACGAATGTGAGCTCGTCGGCAACCAGGTGAGCGATGGTCTCGCGCACGTTCTTGCACTCCGGGTAAGGCTTCCATTCCCACTGTTCGTCGGTCAGACCGTCGATGTGCTTCAGGAAGAACTGCCGAGACTCCTCAAGGCTGGAGATGAGATCGTCAAGCGTGAGTGCCATAGCCTTACGTTAGCACATTCCAGTAGACATATCAACACCTGTTTGCTACAATGGGAGAGATGGCGAGAAAGCCGACCCTCAGCCCCAGCAAGATCACGACTTACCTCGCGTGTCCGCTACGGTATCGCTGGACCTACCTCGATGAGATTGGCAAGTGGTATCTGCGCTCCAAGGCGTGCTACAGCTTCGGCGTGACCCTCCATCGGGTGCTCGAGCGCTTCCATGGCGCCGGCGAGGCGGGGGTGCCAACCGTGCACGAGGTGCTGGCGGACTACGAAGAGTCGTGGGTGAGCGCCGGCTTCACGAGCGCCGAAGAAATGGCGGAGGCGTACGGCGAGGGCAAGGAGATCCTCAGCCGGTACGTCGAGCACCACCAGCGCACCGCCTGCGATTCCAAAACGCTGTTCGTGGAGAAGCTTCTCAGGCGCGACTTCGGCGAGTTCGTGCTGATCGGGCGGGTGGACCGGGTGGACGAGCACGAGGACGGGAGCCTCGAAATCATCGACTACAAGTCGGGTCGCGAGCTGATCACCTCCGAGGACGTCATGCACGACATCGCGATGGCTTGCTATGCATGCCTGCTCCAATCACAGTTCCCGGGACGAGTGGTGAGGGCAACTATGGTCGCGCTACGGAGCGGCGAGCGCGCCAGCTACACGATGAGCCCAGACGAGCACGAGGAGTTCGCATTCGCAATCGGCGAGCTCGGCCGGCGCATCCTCTGTCACGAGTGGGCGGAGATTGTCCCTGTGGCAAAGCCCCTCTGCCGATCGTGCGACTTTCTGCCGCTTTGTCGGCGGCACCACGAGTTCGACCTCGAGAGTGTGCCGGCTATTGCCTCCCTCTGATCCAGATCGGCTTGGAGTTTGCCAAGATCGCCTCGGCGGCTTCTTTGAGGTCTTCCAGTCGAACCAGCCGCATCAAGCGAACCAGGCGGGCCTCGTCGAGTACTTCGCCGGTCTTCAGCTTCCAATATGCTGCCAGAAAGAGCTGATCCTCAAAGCTTCGACCGATGGCACCATCGGGCTGGAAGGCTAGCGGGTTCCAGAGGAGGCCTCGGGTTAGGGTGGATTCGGCGAGGGCCACCGCCCGCTGCCGGTCGACCTCGCGCCAGTTCGCCACAGACTCCAGCAGATCGCGGCGGATGCCGGCCAGAGTAGTCATTCCGTCCTCTTGGTCCTCCAGCCGCCTCAGCACAAGAAGGCGAGGCTGGAATCCCAAAGCGTGCGGCCAAAGCACCGCGTCCTGGTGATAGCTCAGCTTCTGCTCCTCCCTGAGCAACTGGGTCATGGGAGCGGTCTTCCCGGTGCCCAGCGCAAACAGGGCCAGGATCCGCACCGGGAGATCGGCGAGCCGGGCCGAGAAGGGCTCACCCCGCAGTTCGAGCACCGAAACTACCGTGCCGGTGTCGCGCACCGGCACCTGGGCATCGGGCGGCGTCGCGGCCTGCGGAGCTGTGACCACTCGATCCCAAAGTCCTTCGAAGGCGCGCTCCGCTTCACCTGGTTCCAGAGCGCCTCCTACAGCCAGAACGACATGATCGGCGCGAGCGGCGCGCCGCCAAAGGTCGAGAACCTCGGGTCGGGCCAGCTTGATTGGCATCCCAGCCTCGGGCCAAAGCGCCACCTGCCAGATGGGCCGCCTGCGAAATGGCAGGGTTTCGAGCACATGGGCCACTCGCTCCGGCGGCAAAAGGGGCTCGCGCAGGAGGCCCTTCAGCACCCGAGCCAGGCGAGACAGCCCCCCAGGAGGAGCAGCCAGCTCGATGCGCAGGTGGTCGGGCATCAGAATGACGCGAGGAGGGGAGCCCGCGTGTGTCGCTTCTGCCCAAAGAGCGTGACGGCTCGTCAGGCGGCTGCCTTCCAGCAACGTCTCCTTGAGAGCAATTGCCTTGGCAAGGTCCGCAGCGCCCATTTCGGGCAGTTTGACGAGAGCCTGCACCACCACCCGGCCCGTCCCAGGAGCAATCACCTCGACGATATGAGGCTTCTGCACCGCGAGCGTCAGGGCCAGCACGAGGCTCATCTGGCGCCTCCGACGATCGTGACCGCGCGATCTCGGCCAAAGGCGCGCAAGCCATCGGCAAAGTCCCCCGCCGTCATGCCTCTGATGCTATCTAGCATGAGCTCCGGCCGCTCGCCAGGCCCTAGCACCAGCAGCGCCCCTCGCAGGAATGCCGAGGTCGAGGGTTCTCTAAGCTGGCCCTCAACCCACCCCGCCGCCAGATTGCGGCCGAGCTCCACCAACTCTGGGGCGCCTGTCGATGCCAAATGATCGGCCAAGAGGCCCACGCCGCTCGTTTCGGTGGTTCTTCCCAAGGTGACCATGCCCTGTCGGCTTGGAGTGTAGGTCACGAACGCTTCTTGCAGTTGGGCAGCCAGGGCAAGCGCGGCAGCGAGCGTGGCCATGGTCGCGGGAGACCGGTAGTCGCCGACGATGGCAGCCCTGGCCTCGCCGAATGCGCCCACAGCCTCCGCTCTGCCCGGCTTGCCCCGGATGGGCCGCGGCAGGTGCGGCTCGGCTCTTTCGCCCCCATCTAGTACGGATGCCAGCTTCGCAGACGAAGACCGCACCGGGACTTGACCCGAGACGGCCAGAACCAAATTGGATCGCCGAAAGAGCTCTCGGTGCAGTTCCACCAGCTCGGCCCGAGTGGCGTTGCGCATGTGCTCGAGCGAGCCTACGGGGTCGGCGCCTAACTCGCCGTAAGCCACTCGCCATGCAGCCGCTGCCAGAATCGCTGAGGACGGTACCAGGGCGAGCTCCTGCTCGAGAATGGGCAGCTCCCCTTCTATCATTGCTTGACTGATCGATGGCGGCGCCATGATCTCGGCGATCGCGCTGAGAGCCTCGTCGAGTTGCGTAGGGGCGCATGAGATCTCGAAGTGCATGAAGTCGCGGAACGTTCGGGCCCGGAGGAACATGCCGCTCAATTCGAGGCGCTGGTCAAGCCGTCCGGCCCTGCCACGAGCAACGAGGTGCTCCAACAGGTGCCGATGACTGGCGGCGCGGTCCGTGGGGGACGTTGATTTCGTCGAGGCGAAGAGCTGTACCGAAAGGGAGCTAGCGCCGTCGAGGCGCTCCACCAACGTGATAGCCCCGTTGGGCAAAGCGGAGCGGAGTCTCGCAGGTTCCTCAGGGGAGGGTGTCTGGGCTGAGAGCCCAAGGGCCAAGGCAAACAACAAGTTCATCGCAGCTTACAGAGCGGTGGACGGTTGGGGCTAGTGAAAATAGCTCGCCCCGTTGATGTCGATTACGACGCCGCTCAGGTAGGAGGCGTCATCACTCAGGAGAAACTCAGCGGCAGCGGCACAGTCTTCAGGAGTGCCCATGCGGCCCAGCGGGATCGTCTCGAGGATCTCCGTCAATCTCTCTTCCATCCCCTGCCGCACCATTGCGGTCTCGACCCACCCGGGAGCGATGCCAAAGAGCTGGATGTTCTTGCTCGCCAATTCCACCGCGAGCGAGCGGGTGAGATTGATGAGCGCCGCCTTGGAAGCGGCATAGAGGGCGGCACCCCCCTCACCCTTGAAGCCCACCCGGCTGGCGACGTTGAGTATCTTGCCGCCCCCCTGCTCGACGAAGTGCCGGGCCGCGTGCCGAGTTAGGCGCAGGGGTGATTCGAAGTTGACCGCAAACGTGCGGTGGTGGTTGGCTTCCAGCGCCGCGTCGCCGGCTGCCACGAAGTCGATCGGCATATAGACCCCAGCATTGTTCACGAGCGCGTGGATCGGGCCGTCTTGCTGGACCTCTCTCCAGAGCTTGTCCGCGTTGGCCGGGTTGGCCAAATCCGCCGAATACATGCCACCCGCTTTGGGGCCCAGCAGCTTCCTGACCTTCTCGCATTCCTTGGCGTCCGCGGCGTAATGCAGTGCGACGGTCCAACCATGCTGAGCGAGCCTGAGCGCGATGGCCCGTCCGATGCCTCTCGATGAGCCTGTCACCAGGACGCGACGACCTTCCATGGATGCCCATTTTACTGACAAGCCAAAACCATCCGTCCGGGTGATGCGTCGTTGCTTGAGAACGAATCAAAATATCGGCACTCTGTTGCGCTCATGAAACGAAGAACTCTCATTCCCGGCATTGGGGCGGCGGCGGCGTTGCTGCTTGCCTCGGCATTTCGGCCTGCGGAGGATGGCCCCCAGCCTGGCGACGTCACTTACAGCGACGTCGCTCCGATCCTGAACCGCCACTGTGTGGAGTGCCATCGACCCGGCGAGGTGGCTCCCTTTTCCCTGATCGGCTATGACAACGCCAGACGCTGGTCCCAGATGATCTCGATCGTTACCCAGAGCCGCCGCATGCCGCCCTGGAAGGCCGATCACGGGTTCGGGGAGTTCCTCGACGAAAACAGGCTGAGCGAGCAACAGCTTCAGATTCTGAAGGCTTGGCACGCGGCGGGCGCACCGCGCGGAGATCGCAGCAAGGAGCCGGCGCCCCCGAAGTTCACATCTGATTGGCCGATCCGAAAGCCGGACCTGATCCTCAAGCCCGCCCGCCCCTTCAAGCTGGAGGCGGAAGGGGATGACGTCTACCGCAACTTCGTCCTCAAGACGGACTTCAAGGAGACGAAGTGGGTGACCGCCATGGCGGTGCGACCTGGCAACCCAAAGGTCGTGCACCACGTGATCGGATTCCTGGACGCGAGCGGCAGGAGCCACGAACTGGAAAAGGGGCAAAACGATGGTCAGGAGGGCTACGTGACCTTCGGAGGGCCTGGGTTCATCCCCAGTGGATCGCTCGGCGGCTGGGCCCCCGGGCTTCGCATTCGGGAGACCGCGCCAGGAACCGCCTTCGAACTGCGGCCCGGGACAACCATCGTGATGCAGGTGCACTATCACAAGAGCGGCAAGCCTGAAACCGACCAAACCCAAATCGGGCTGTACTTTGCCGACAAGCCCGTCGAAAAGCCGATGCGTCTGGCCTGGATCGCCAACCCGATGATCCGCATTCTGCCAGGTCAGAAGGAGCAGAAGTTCTCGATGACCTACCCGGTGCCGCGCAACATCACCGCCTACGCCGTGATGCCCCACATGCACCTGTTGGGAAGGTTGATGAAGGCAGAGGTGGAGTTGCCCGACGGTTCACGCAAGCCGCTCGTGCGGGTGAGCGACTGGGACTTCAACTGGCAACTCAACTACGTGTTCAAGGAGCCGATCAAGATCCCAGCCGGATCCCGGATCCGCGTCGAAGCCATCTACGACAACTCGAGCGACAATCCACACAATCCGAGCAATCCGCCTCGGCTGGTCACTTGGGGCGAGGAGACGACGGACGAGATGTTCCTGCTGATCGCGGCCTACACGGTCGACTAGGCACTCCTTGGGGGTGAAACTGCGAAGCGGTTCTTCTAGTCCGCTCGCGGATCGAACGGTGAAGGTGGCGTGTCCTGCTTTCACAGGTGCGCGTTGAGTGCCCTGCTCAACCCCGATTTTGCATGCCCTTCAGGCTGGCGGCGCGTTAGAATAGCGGGCATGCTCGCTTCGTCTCTCGCTTTTGCCATCGCACTTGGCCTACAAGGGCCGCCTCGCAAGGTCGTGCTGGTCTCCTGGGACGGGGCAGCGGACTGGGTGGTGGACCGGCTTCTGGCCGAGAACAAGCTGCCGAACTTGGCCAGAATGGCCAAGCAGGGCGCGGCGGCCGAGCACATGCTGGCAGTCTTCCCCTCCAAGAC
>DATLGQ010000403.1:0-8113 GCA_035540435.1 Fimbriimonadaceae bacterium | reverse complement strand
CGCTCGCCCGGTGCACTTGCACGCCCGTCTCGATGAGCGCGTTGACGAACTTGACCGCCGTAGGGAAATCGGGCTGGTCGGACGGAATCACGTACGCCTTGGCATCCCGCAGCTCGGGCACCCGCAGCAGGGTCTGCGCCCTGTCGACGTCCCGCCCAACCTGCGCCATGACGGTCGCAACTCGCGAGGGATAGTTCGTCCAGGTGTCGGCGCGGCCCTTGTCGATCGAGTTCTTGCCCATGCGGTAGATGCCGTAGAGAAAGTGCGCGCGGCGGCGGGCGGCGAGGTCCAGGATCGACAGGTTCGCGGTGACGGAGTACTCCACCGACTGACGGAACTTCCACGTCTGCGGCGGGATCGGGAACAGCAGGTCGCCGTTCATGATCTGCCGTTCCGGCACGAACGGTATCTCCATCGGGTTAGGCGAGCCGATCGTCTCGGTGAGGATGCCGATGATGTTGTGGAAGTAGGCGGTGGTGCGGAGGCCGCCGTTCCACCAGGCCGAGTAGCCCGCGCCATAGCGCATCGTGGTGCCCGGCTTGCCCTCCTGGATGAAACGGTTGTGCATCGCCGAACCCACCAACTCGACGCCGGACATCACGAGGGGATCGACGTGGTGGTTGAACGGCGGGCGGAAGGGCGGCGCGAACATGACGGTGCCGCGCGGGCCCGTCTGGTGGTGGTTGTACATGATCTGGGGGAACCACTCTCGGTACATCACCCGGTTCATGTTCTCGCTCTCTTTCTGGGTGGAGGCGTAGAAGTCGCGGTTGTTGTCGTGGCCGACGTACTTCTGGTAGAGCCGGGGCAAGTTCGCGGTGCTGCGCCGTGTGGGCTCCGGGTTCCGCATGTACCAGTCGCTCACCAGATCCATTCCGTCGGGGTTGGCGTGGACGAAGAGGATGATGACCTCGTCCAGGATGCGGCGTGTCTCCTCGTCGTTGCGGCTGATCATCCGGTAGAGGGTTTCCATGAGCTGCTGCGCGCCCAGCACTTCGGTGGCGTGTAGTCCGCCGTCGATCCAGACGACGGCCTTGCCTTCTTTGCTCAATTGCTTTGCCTGCTCCTCGGTGAGCCCCTCCGCCCTTGCCAGCCGCTGGGCGATGCCCTTGTAGTGGTCGAGCCGGCGGATGTTCGTCCCGCTGGAGACGATCGCCATCAGCTGGTCCCGCCCTTCCTCGGTCTTGCCCATGGTCCTGAGCACCATCCGATCCGACTCGCGGTCGAGGAGCTCCCAATAGGCCTTGAGGCGCTGGTAATTGGGAAGCACGTAATCGGCCCCGATCTCGTGGCCGAAGAACTTCTCCGGCGGAGTGACGGCTTGTTGCGGCGCGAGAGCGGGGGCGGCAAGCGCGGCGAGCGCAAGGATCGGGCTCATGGAGCCGAGTCTACACGAGCCCGTCCTTCCTGGGAGCGTTGCGGTAAAACGAGGGCATGAGCCAGCCGTACGATCGCGTGTTCAACTTCTCTCCGGGCCCTTGCACGTTAGCCGTCGAGGTTCTCGAGGAGGCTCGGGAAGGCCTGCTGAACTGGCGTGGAGCAGGAATGAGCGTGATGGAGATGAGCCATCGCGGCAAGGCGTTCGAAGGCATCCTGGCCGAAGCCGTGCAGGATCTGAAGACCCTCATGGGCGCGGGAGACGACTATACGGTCCTCTTCCTTCAGGGTGGCGCGAGCCTACAGAACACGATGGTCCCGATGAACCTGCTCTCGGAGGATCGGGTGGCGGACTATGTGGTGACCGGCTCTTGGGGCAAGAAGAGCGAGGAGGCGGCCCGCTACGTCGGCTGCGTCAACAAGGTGTACGACGGGAAGAGCCACAACTACAGCGAACTTCCAGACCTGGGCTCGCTCGCCTATTCGCCCAACGCCTCCTATATCCACTACACCAGCAACGAGACGATCCAAGGCATCGAGTTCAAGTCGGACCCGAAGCTGCCCGCGCCGGTGGTGTGCGACATGTCGAGCGACATCCTCTCGCGGCCGATCGACGTCAGCGGCTACTCACTGATCTACGCGGGAGCGCAAAAGAACCAGGGCCCTGCCGGGGTTACGACCGTGTTGATACGAAACGACGTGCTCGATCGCTGCCCTGAGGACATGCATCCCATGCTCAGCTACAAGGTGCATGCGAGCAACGACTCCATGTACAACACGCCGCCGACCTGGAACATCTACGTGTGCGGCCTCACCTACAAGTGGCTGCTGCGCAAGGGCGGGTTGGCGGCCATCCACCGCGAGAACGTAGAGAAGGCGCAACTCGTCTACGACGCGATCGATGGCTCGGGCGGCTTCTACAGCGGCCACGTGAAGCGAAAGGAAGAGCGATCGATCATGAACGTGACGTTTACTCTGCCTAGCGACGAGCTCACCGATCGTTTCGTTAAAGAGGCCGCGGCCCAGAAGCTCGATGGGCTGAAGGGCCACCGATCCGTCGGGGGCTGTCGCGCAAGCATCTACAACGCGTTTCCACGGGAAGGCTGCGAGTTGCTGGCGCAGTTCATGGGCGACTTCGCCGCCCGCCACGGCTAATCGCAGGTCGAAGCAGGCCTATGCGCGGCACCATTCTCAATGCGGGCGCGGTGGCAGTCGGCGCCGGAATCGGGTTGCTCATCCGCAAGGAAATGCCGCCCGACTATCAGTCGGTAGTCATGACCGGTCTCGGGCTGGTTACCTGCGGCATCGGCATCAAGATGTTTCTCGCGAGCCGCAACATCCTCGTGGTAGCGGCGGCGATCGCCGCCGGGGGCTGATCGGGGCGATGCTCGGTTTGAGCGCCGGACTCCAACACTTCGCGGAATGGGCCCGCACGACCTTCGGTGCGGATAGCGGTGATTTCAACAAAGGGCTGATCACCACCAGCATTCTGTTTTGCGTGGGTCCGATGACGATCCTAGGTTGCCTGCAGGACGGGCTGCAAGGCAAGATCGAGCTGCTCGCCTTGAAGAGCACCATGGACGGTTTTGGCGCTATCTTCTTTGCGGCGGCATTGGGCGAGGGCGTGCTGGTGGCGGCTCTCGTGGTCTTGGTGTTCCAAGGCGCGCTCACTTTGTTGGCGCGGCCTCTTCGCAGCTTGGCCAGCGATGATGAGCTGCTGGCGGAGATGTCCGGGGCCGGCGGCGCGATGCTGTTGGGAACGGGGCTGGGTCTACTGGAAATCAAGCGCGTGCCGGTGGAGCTCTATCTTCCGGCTCTTGCCATAGCGCCTGCCTTCGCGGTGGCGGGACGCCACCTCAGCCGCGCCCTTTCTCAACGGAATCGCGGGCAAGCCGTGACAGAAGGGCCAGCCGCTCATCCGACGGATAGCGCGCACTGAGCGCTCTCAGGGCCTCCGCTTCCACTGGCCGCCATGGAAAGGGCGGGGCGAGCGGCATGAGAGCGGCACGGGACATCTGGTCGGCCGCCTCGATCTCCATGCGACCGGTCTGAAGATACGTGTAAGCCAGCAGGTAGCGCAGCATCAGCAGGTCCTCGTGGCGCAGCGCCTCATCCAGCCAACGCATGGCGTCTGGGATCTGGCCCATCTCCAACAAGAGACAGGCCACCACGATGAAGTTCTCCGGCTGGTCCCGCAGTGGCTCGACCAGGGGGCTTGGCTCGGACGATGCCGCGCCCTGCGCGAGGAACCCTTCTGCGCGTAGCGCCGGTTCCAGCGGCGCCAGGTAGTGGGCATTGAGCAGTTCGGGCCGCTCCTCCCCGACGCCGGCTGCCAGTCGCACAGACACGGCTCTCATCCACCATGCGAGATGGTCTTCCGCGTTGTAAAGGAGAGCATCTTCGAAAGCTTGCGCAGCCGCTTCCGGCAGCCCGGACCGCAGGAAATGCACGCCTTGTAGGGCCAGCGTTGCCGAGCGCGTCCCCAGGTGGAGCGGGTGTTGCGCCAGTTCTTGGGCCGCATCTTTGCCCTCCTCGTGCAGCGAGACAGCTCGAAGGTAGGACTCGGGCACCGAGTCGGGCGTAGGTCGCCCCAGGTCGTTGCCGATGCTGGGCCCGTGCGCCTCCCAATGAAGAGTCTCCTGACGATCCGCCGTTAGCACCACCACACTGGAAGGTTGGCGTCCGCCCAGATCGAGATCCAGCGGGCCCGCCGGATCGAGATCGACGGCCGCCTCGAGCGTTTCCCCATTGCATAGCAGCAGGACCTTCGCGGCGGCAGATCGCTTGAAGGCGCAGAGCCTGAGTCGACCGCCGTCGAGGGACAACACGCCAGCGACGCCCGCATGAAGAGGCTGGGGAACTCCCACGAAAGGGCAGATCTCGAATCGAAAGCTGTCGATCTGGTGAGGCATCAGCTGCGCGCCCGCTGCTCGTTCGAGAGTGAGACCCCGCTGATCGTCTATCTGCCACAGGGGTTCCTCAGGCGAGACCGCGACGCCTTCCGATCCAGACCAGGCGAGCCATGAGGAGGCCTGCTCAAAGCCATGGACGAGGATCGAAAATGCGTATGGCTGGGGCCGCCAACTTCGGTTGAAGACTCTCGCCTCAGCCGAAATGGTGGCGGACTCAGGTTCGAGCTCGTATCGGATGTGGTAGCTGAGCGGACCGGTGCTGGACGCAATCCAGATCGCGCCTGCGGCGCTCTCGTCCTCCGCCTCCTCCATCAGGGCCGACACCCTCGCCATCGACTCCGGGGCGTCGCCCACTCGGCACTCGATGCCCACCGGCAGGTGCACCCCTCGCCGGCCGCCGGGCTCGGGCGTCAGCCGTCGGGGTGGACGGAGCACCTCGAGGCCGCTTCCCTTATGCACGATCGAGAGGATGCGCCCGCCCAGAGCCGGCACGAAAACCGTCCGGAGGAACTCGTTCTCGAGCACGAGCGTGTCGAAGGTGATTTCTCGCACCTCCTGAGTCGAACGCAGAGCCAAGTGGGGGTAGCAGCGAAGGCTCTCCGAAGAAGAGGGGTCGAGGCTCACCGACTCCACCGCGACGATTTCCGTCGCCAGGGAATCCTGATAGACCTCTACAGCCATGAGGCTCCGCAGGTTACCTGCCGCCCCGGTGCCATAATGGGCTATGCCTGCGAGGCCGGTGCTGGCTCTATTGACGAAGTGGCTCCTTGTTCCTGGCGCGGTGGCTGCAGCAGGGTACTTCGTGCTGGGCCCGCGGGTGCCCCAGATGCTTGGACACGAGCCCAAGAAGATCGAGGCGACTCGCATTGCGGACGAAGTCGCCGCCGAGCCGCGTTACAGCGAGCCCCAAGTCACCGTCACCAGCGAGCGGCTGCGAGCGGCTCCCAGAGCCGAGCCCTCACGGCCTCGGCGCCGGACCCGCCCGCAGGTGAGGCAGCCCGCGCAACGCGAGCGTCCTGCCGAAGTGGTGCCGGCAGACATCCCGCCACCCGCCGACGCTCCACCGCCCGACGATCCTCCCGTGCAGGATCCGCCGGCAGCGGGCGCAGGCGACGGAACATACGCCCCGGCACCCTGAAGACGGATTCCCAAAGCTCTTGGGTTCCTTCATAATGGTTACCAGATGTCCACTATTCTCGACCTCGAGTGCCTGAACCCCGAGCAGCTCGAAGCCGTTCAGCACCCGGGCGGGCCGATGCTCATCTTCGCCGGCGCCGGCTCGGGCAAGACCCGCGTGATCACCTGCCGGATCGCCCGGTTGATCCAGGAGGGCATCCACCCAAGTCGGATTCTGGCCGTCACCTTCACGAACAAAGCGGCACGAGAGATGCGCGAGCGGGTCGAGAAGATGGTCGGCGACCGCGCCAGCGGAATGTGGATGGGCACGTTCCACTCGATCTGCGGCCGAATGCTGCGGATCGACGGCCACCTCATCGGGATCGACCGCAGCTTCGTGATCTATGACGACGCAGACCAGATGAGCCTTGTGCGCGAGATCCTCAAAGCCAAGAACCTGGACGACCGCAGCATCCAGCCCCGGGCGCTCCTGACCGAGATCAGCAGCGCCAAGGAGAAGCTCCAATCGCCGGAGGCCTACGCCGATCGGGCAACCGGGTTTTTCGAACGTATCGCGGCTGACGTGTACAGGCAGTACAACGCGCTGCTGTCGAAGGCAAACGCGCTCGATTTCGACGATCTGCTTCTGTTCGCGGTGCGCCTCCTCCAGCAACGACCCGATGCGCTCGAGAAGTATCAGGAGCGGTTTCGCCACGTGCTGGTCGACGAGTATCAGGACGTCAACTTCGCCCAGTACCAAATCGTGAACTTGATCGCCGGCAAGCACCGGAACGTGGTGGTGGTCGGCGACGACGATCAATCGATCTATGCGTGGCGGGGTGCCGACGTGTCGCTGATCCTCCGCTTCGGTAGCGACTACCCCGACGCGAAGGTCGTCAAGCTCCAGCAGAACTACCGCTCCACGAAGACCATTCTGGCCGCGGCCTACGAGGTGATCCGGAAGAACCGAAGCCGGGCGGACAAGCGGCTATGGACCGAGAACGCCGAGGGCGCCTTGATCAGCCTGACCCAGGCCGGCACCGAGCAGGATGAAGCCATGATGATCGCGGAAGCGATCCTGAAGGACACCAAGACCGGCCGTCGGCGCTACAGCGACTTCGCGGTTCTCTATCGCACGAACGCCCAGAGCCGTGTATTGGAAGAGGCATTCCTGACCCTACGGATTCCGCACATCCTCGTCGGTGGTCAACGGTTCTACGAGCGCAAGGAGATAAAGGACATGCTGTCCTATCTGCGCCTGACCCTGAACCCCCGAGACGATGCGTCGGTGCGGAGAGTCCTCAACGTTCCAGCTCGAAACGTTGGCAGCACGGCGATGAAGGCGATCGAGGAGTGGGCCGCGGCCAGATCCGCGCCTCTATGGGCGGCACTCGAGGACCAGGAGCTGCAGGCCAGCCTACAAAAGAAGACCGCCGGGGGTGTGCGGGCTTTCGCGGGAGTCATCCAGCATGCGCGGGAGCTGGCCGAGCAAGGGCCGGTGACACCCGTGCTGCGATACCTTCTGAACGCGAGCGGCTACACCGACATGCTCAAACTCGAGAACTCCGAGGAGGCCATCGGCCGGCTGGAGAACCTGCAGGAGCTGGTGAACGTCACGAGCGAGTACGACGCCACCGCTGAAGAGGGGCCCTCTCTGGCCTCGTTCCTGGAGAGCGTGGCGCTCGTGGCGGACGTCGACAACCTGGCAGAAGGCGGAGAGGCCGTAACCCTCATGACGCTGCACTCGGCCAAGGGCCTGGAGTTTCCAGTCGTGTTCCTCTCCGGCTTGGAGGAAGGAGTGTTTCCGCACTCGCGCTCGCTGACGAGCGACCATGAGATCGAGGAGGAGCGCCGACTCTGCTACGTTGGGATGACACGCGCCAAAGAGGAGTTGCACCTCACCCACGCCCACCGGCGCTCGATCTTCGGCCAGCCCAACTTCAACCGTCGCTCGCGCTTCTTGGACGACATCCCGCCGAACCTGTTGGCGGCCATGAACGGACGCGCCGATTACGGCTATGCGCCGGCCACGCGACAGGTCACCCAGCATCGGACCGGGGCCTACTCCGTGTCGCCCCCGCCGATGTCCGAACCCGGAAGGAAGCTGAAGGGGCCGGAGTGGAAGCCGCCGTTCGACGTGGGTCAGCGCGTACGTCACGCCAAGTTCGGCGTCGGGGTAGTGGTGGCGTGCAACCCGCTCAAGAACGATGCGGAGGTCACGGTCGCCTTCCCCGGCGTGGTAGGCGTCAAGAAGCTGGTGCAGAGCCTGGCGAAGCTTCAACCGATGGAGGGAGCTTGAAACGGCGGGGCCTCGGGCTCGTACTCCTGGCGGGGCTCGGCTGCTCGGGCGAGCGTCAGTACCTGCCGCTCGAACCGGGGACTACCTGGTCCTACACCGTGCGAACGCCGCTCGTGACTCACGTATCGGACCTCACGGTGGCATCCGAAGTGTCCGGATACCGAGAGATCAGGGGATCCATGGGCCGTTCGCTGATCGAGTGGCGAGATGGGGCGCTGTGGGCGAGAGAACTGAGCGGTACCCGCTTCGAGCCGCCCATCCCTCTCCTTCGACCGGGTGTGCCGTCATGGCGCGCTTCGTGGCGGGGACGGGTTGAAGGGCCGTTTCCTTACACGAGCGCCACCGCGAGCTTGCGTCAATCGGAGGAGGAACTGTCGCAGCCCACCCGCAAGCTGCCGACCATCAAGTG
>DATLGQ010000402.1:0-8122 GCA_035540435.1 Fimbriimonadaceae bacterium | reverse complement strand
GTCTTGAACCTCTCCCCGGATCTCAGCCACCTCGCCGGTGGGCCGGTAGATGGTCACGGTGGGGCTCTGGGCAGGGGCGGGCATCTCGGTGCCGCTGAAGATCACCTTGCCTTCGGTCTGGTTCGACTCCACGACGTAGTTGCCGTTGTCCTCTACTCGGAGGATCTTCTCGGTCAGGACGGCGGTGAAGGTCGCGCTCGTGCCGGCGACGTCGATGTCGGCCTTGAGGCGGTACTTGGCGGTATCGCCGGCCTTGGCCGCGCGCTTGAGGGTAAAGCCTTGGGCCAGGGCTAGCGTGGTAAGGGCAGCCAGCATGAAAGCGGCAGCGAGGCGAAGGGAGTTTGATTTCATGAACGTGCTCGCAACAGGAGAGTCTAAAGGAGATTGTACTTGAAGCGCTTCGGCACCTTTCGGTTAGCCTGCCTCTGAGGCCACCTCGTCCGCGCGACGAAGCTCTTCCTCGGGCACACGCTCGACCCGCACCCGGTGGATGCGGCGGCCATCGGTTTCTACGATCGTAAAGCGCACACCGTCGTCCATGATCGAATCTCCTTCATGCGGTTGACGCCCGAAGAGGCCGAAGACATAGCCGCCGACGGTGTCGAAGACCTCGCTCGAGAAGGACGTGCCGGCTGCGTGGTTGAGATCGTCGATGTGGGTTCGGCCCCCGACGATGTAGCACGTCTCCTCCTCCACGATCTCCGGCTCCTCGACGTCGTACTCGTCCATGATCTCGCCGACCAGTTCCTCCACGATATCCTCGATGGTGACGATGCCGGCGGTGCCGCCGAACTCGTCTTGCACGACTGCCAGTTGCGACCGGCTCAGACGCATCTCCGCGAGTAGCTCGTGCAGGTTCTTGTTTTCCGGGACGAACAGCGCCGGCCTCATGAGAGACTGCATGTCCACGTTCTCGCCGTGCTGGAGCGTGGCCATCAGCAGGTCCTTGGCGTGGATGATGCCCACGATCTGGTCGTCGTTCTGCTCGTAGAGCGGGATGCGCGAGTGCCCGGTTTCCTGGATGAGCTTCACGAGGTCCATCGCCTTGCTTCCGAGGGGCATCGCGTCGAGGTCCACCCGCGGCGTCATGACTTCTCGCGCTACCGTGTCGGTGAACTCGAACACCGAGTGAAGCAGCTCCTTCTCGTCGGTTTCGATCTCGCCGGTCTCCTGCGCGCTCTCCACGATGGTCTTGATCTCTTCTTCTGCCTGGTTGGCGACGTTGAAGGTGGCGCGGCCTCCAAAGCGGGTGGTGATCAAGCTGGCGACGCTGGTGGCAAGCGTGGCGAGCGGCGCGAAGATGAAAGCCACGACCTTGATGAAGCGGTAGAGGGCGAGCGCCACCGTCGGCGGGTGTAGCGACGCATAGCTCTTGGGGACGAGCTCCCCAATGATGAGATTGAGAAGACCGACCGGAACGAGGACGATGAGCGTTGCCAGCAGAGCCGTGCCGTAGTCGGGGTCGGGCTCCAACATCCGGGCGACGCCGGGAGCCATCAGGAAGCTCACGAGCACGAGTCCGAGCCGGGCGGTCTGGCTTCCGAGGCTGGAGGCGGCGACGTAGCGGGCGCGTTCGTCGAGCAGCTTCTGGAGGCGGTCTCCCTTCTTCGCGCTAGACTCGCGCACGTGCCTGACATGAACGGGTTTCAGCAGTTGGAGCGCGGTCTCGGCAGCTGTGAAGATGAGGCTGAGCACGATCAGCCCGAGGATCGCCAGGGGGGCGAGGTAGCGGTTGAGCGCGATGCCTCCGGCGAGTGACATCTGCGCGCCTTCGAGCGCCCGGTCGGTGAAGGCCCAGATCGCGACCAAGGCCAGGATCAGGATGAAGGCGAGGTTCGTCTCGAGTCGGCGCAGCGTCGGTCCGCCGTGCCGGTTTCGTTCTGGAGGTCGGTCTTTCATACGTTGCGTCTATTTCGGCGTCAGGCCAAAGAGCACGAGCGCAAGCAGCGTACCGACGGCTGCGCCAAGCGTCAGCTCGAAGACCGAGTGAATTTTCGCCTCCCACCGGCTTTGGGCGATGATGCCCGCCAGCAGGATCGCGAGGGCGGTCACCACGAACTGATCCGTCATGAACATGATCGCCGAGGCGAGGAAGAATCCCATGGCGGCGTGACCGCTCACCATGCCTCCCCGCAGCACTTGGCCCCGTTTGCCAAGGCCCTTTCCGATCACCACGATCACGAACACGACGAACAGCCCGAGGATGATCCTCGGCACCACCGGCACCCCCAGGGCGTCGGAGGTCAGGCTGACTTTGATGTCCTCCCACCGGCTCTCGCCGAGGATGACGAGTGAGCCCACGACGAGCGCGAGCAGCGTGGTGATGAGAACGGCCCCGGCCGCGATGTCCTTGGCAAACTTGGCCAGGGGGTGATAACTGGGTTGCACGAGATCGACCGTGGCCTCGATCGCGCTGTTGAACATCTCGGCCACGATGACGAGACTGATCGTGAACAGCAGCACGAGCATTTCCCTCAGGCCGAGGTTGAAGAAGACCCCCATCAGCATCACTACGAGCACCACGTAAAAGTGGAACCGCATATGCCGCTGGGTCTTGAAGGTGTAAACCAGGCCGCTCACCGCGATCTTGACCGGACCCAGGATGTCGCTCTTCTTGGCGAGGCTCATGGCGTCGATTCTCCATGCAGCGAGGCCCAGGAATGATCAGGGGGCAGCCCCGCCGCCTGCGCGATCCGATTCATCTCGCGGATCATCTGGTCCCGGCCATCGTCGGTGGCGTCTTCGAATGCGAGCAAGTGAAGCAATCCGTGAGCGGCGAGGTACGCCAGTTCGAGCTCCAGGGGAATACCCCGCGAAGCGGCTTGGCGAGCCGCGAACGGAACGCTGATCGCGATGTCTCCGAGCGGGGAGCCGGGGTAGTCGCCGGCCGGGAAGCTGAGCACATCGGTGGTCTCGTCTGTTCCGCGCCACTGGCGGTTGAGCTCTTGCATTCGCGCGTCCTCGCAAAGAAGCACGCTCACCTCTCGCCCTTCACTTCGGTGCAGGCGCAGCCCGAACTCAAGGGCGCGTCGAAGCGCTTCCAGCGGAGGCGTCTGGGAAAGCTCGGAGAGAATCTCGATCGACAGGCTGGCGGACGTCGTCATGCTTGGCTACCCGCTGTTCCAGACGCGATGCGCGCCCGGCAGGCTCCTCATGGCCGCTGCCTGAAGGGGGTTCTGGAGAAGATGATTGACGTGCCGACTACTAGGGGGGTCCGCTGTCATAGGGGGTGCTTAGATCGCCGCATCTTTGAGGCGAGGCTCAGCAGGGTCTACTGCCGGGAAGCACGTCGGCGTGCCTGCCGCCGCCGCTTTTCGCTCGGCTTCTCGTAGTGCGCGTGCTCTTTCACTTCGCGCAGGATGCCGCTCTGCTGAAGCTTCATATTGAACCGCTTCAGGGCGCTGTCGATGCTTTCGTTAGGCTGTACGATCACGTAGACCAAAGGCTGGATGTTCCTCCGAAGGTTCTATTGTGGCAGATTCGAGCGAATCTTGCAACCCGGGGCGCCTCTACGGGGCGAGCCAGGTTCGATAAGCGAAGTAGCCGGCGGTAACAAAACCGTAAGCGGCGATCGCCAACCGCATGCGCTCCGGGTCGATTTTCTGGGAAGCCCTGGCCGCCCAGAACCCGCCGACGATGGACCCGATGGTCAAGGCGATGGCCGGCCAGAGCACGATCAAACCCTTGCCCAGAAAGATGACGCTGGACACCAGGTTGATCACGACGCCGAGCCAAGTCTTGACCGCGTTGATCTCGTGGATGGTGCCCTTCATGTAGAGAGCGAAGGCCGCCAGCATCATGATGCCCATGCCCGCGCCGAAGTAGCCGCCATAGACGGCGACCCCCAGCTGGAGAATCATCCCGGTCGTCGGATGTAGCTCCTCGCGCTCGCGCAGTGCCCACCGCTTGATCTGAGGCTGGAACGCCAGCAGCGTGGCGGCGACCAACAGCAGAACCGGTACCACCGCCTCGAAGATCTCCTCGCGGGTGTAAACGAGCAGGAGCGAGCCCGCCACTGCCCCGACGAAGGTGGGCACCAAGAGCGCGCGCAGGTGATGGCCGGTCGCCGGCAGCAGGTTGATGAAGCCGTACGCGCCGGAGAGCGAGCCCGGCCACAGCGCCACCGAGTTAGTCGCGTTGGCGGGGAGGGGTGGGATGCCGAAGCCAAGCGTGAGGGTGGGGAAGCTGATCAAGGATCCGCCACCTGCCACCGAGTTGATCCCGGCCGCGATGCCGCCGACGACCACCAGGATCAAGAGCTGGGGCCAGTCGGCCAGCCCCTCGATGTTCACTTGCCGAAGCCCGCAGGCAAGGTCATCCGCAGAGATCGCACGAGAAACGTGTAAACGTCCGCCACCTCGTCGATAATCTTCGCCGTCGGCTTGCCTCCTCCGTGCCCAGCGTCGGTCTCGATACGGATCAGGACCGGAGCCTCTCCGCCCTGGCCGTGCTGCAGCGCGGCCGCGTACTTAAAGGAATGGGCGGGCACCACCCGGTCGTCGTGGTCCGCGGTCAGGATGAGCGTGGGCGGATACTCCGCTCCCTCCCGTATGTTGTGGTAGGGGGAGTAGGCGCGCAGCACCGGGAACATCTCCGGATCGTCCGGCGAGCCATAGTCGCTCACCCAGGCCCACCCGATGGTCCACTTGTGGAAACGCAGCATGTCCATGACCCCGACTTCAGGCACTGCCGCCCCGAAGAGCTCCGGACGCTGGTTGAGCACGGCTCCGACCAGGAGCCCGCCATTCGAGCCGCCCTGGATCGCGAGCTTGTCCGGGCGCGTGTACTTGAGCTCCACGAGATGCTCCGCGGCGGCGATGAAGTCGGCGAAGACGTTCTGCTTGTTCTTCAGGCGCCCCGCATCGTGCCAATCCTTCCCGTACTCGCCGCCGCCGCGCAGGTTGACGAGCGCGTAGACGCCGCCCATCTCCATCCACATCAGCCGGGATGCCGAGAAGTAGGGCGTCTCCGAGGACCGGAAGCCGCCGTAGCCGTACAGCAGAGTCGGGTTCTGCCCGTTCAATTCGAGGCCCTTCCGGTACGTGACGAACATCGGTACCCGGGTGCCGTCCTTCGACATGAAGAAGACCTGTCTGGTCTCGTACTTGTTGGGATCGACGTCCACCTTCGGCTGCCGAAAGACGCTCGAAGTGCCGTCGGCGACGTTGTAGCGAAAGATCGTGGGCGGGTAGGTGAAGCTGGTGTACGTGTAGAACGTCTCCTTCTGCTCCATGCGTCCGCCAAAGCCGCCGGCGGACCCGATCCCTGGCAGTTTGATCTCCTTGAGGAACTTGCCGTCCAGCTCGTGGAGGCGGATCTGGGTGGATGCGTTCTTCAGGTAGTTGGCGAAAATGCGTCCCCCGACGATGCTGGAACCTTCGAGGTTGTTCTTGCTCTCAGGCACGACCGTCCTCCAGCTCTTGCGATCCGGCCGCGCGATGTCGATAGCGATGATGCGGCCTAGCGGCGCGTCCAGATCGGTCTGGAAATAGAAGACGGTGCCCTTGTTCCCCAGGAAGCCGTAGGAGGCGTCGGGTTCTGGAATCAGCTTCTGGACATGGGCTTCGGCCTTTGAGCTGTAGCGCACCGGGAAGGCTCCCGGCTTCTTGAGGTCCATGACGAACACTCGGTTCTTGGGCTCGGTGCCGTGCCACACGCTGATGACGAGGTAGCGTCCGTCCTCGCTGACGGTCCCATCGAAGCCCCACTCTTTTTGGTCCTTCCGCTCGTAGATGAGGACATCCTGGCTCTGGGGCGTGCCGAGGCGGTGGTAGTAGAGCTTCTGGAAGTAGTTCTGCTCTTGGAGCTTCTGGCCGGGTTTTGGGGCGTCGTACCGGCTGTAGAAGAACCCCTTGCCGTCAGCAGTCCAGCTCGCCCCGCTGAACTTGCTCCACTGAATGTGGTCCTTGAGGTCTTTGGAGGTGGCCACGTCGCGGACCTTCCACTCCATCCAGTCCGAGCCGGCCTTCTGGAGCGCGTAGGCGAGGTGCTTTCCATCGTCGCTGATGGCGGTGCCCGCCAGCGCGACGGTGCCGTCCTTGCTCAGGAGGTTGGGATCGAGCAGAACTCGTGGCTTGGCGGTCAGGCTGGGCGCCCAGTAGAGGACGCTCTGGTTCTGGAGGCCGCTGTTCTCGGTCCAGAAGTAGCGCCCTCCTTCCTTTTGTGGCACCCCGTACTTGCGAAAGTTGAAGAGCTGCTCGTACCGCTTGCGGATACGGGCTCGCTCGGGGATGTCGAGGTGTGCGCGGGTGAGCTTGTTCTGGGCTGCGATCCACTTGCGCGTCTCCGGCGCGTCCGGGTTTTCGAGCCATCGGTAGGGGTCACGAACTTCGACCCCGTGGTAGACGTCGACCACCTCCTGTCGCACTGCCGGCGGGTACTGGATGGGCTTCGCCTGGTTCTGGTTCATGATCAAGATCAACGCGAGTTCTGGTCCCATGGCTGGTGAGTCCATTATGGGCGTTGGCCTCCCGGCGCGTCAGCCCCCAGAAGCCGGGCCGCCCCAACACCTCGACACCCTGGCACTCAACACCCGCCCCCAGGGCTCCCAGGTGTCGGTGCTAAACTCACCCCAACCCATTCCGAGGCGCCGCCGTTGGTCAAGATCGAAGAAATCATGGAGCATTTGCCGCATCGCTACCCGATGCTGCTGGTGGACCGCATTCTGGAGGTGACGCCGGGGCAATCGTGCATCGGTCTCAAGAACGTCACCATCAACGAAGCGTTCTTCCAAGGGCACTACCCGGGGATGCCGATCATGCCGGGGGTGCTCATCGTCGAGGCAATGGCCCAGGCCGGAGCAGTGATCCTGCTGAGCGATCCATCCTTCAGGGGCCGCGCGCCCATCATCGGCGCCATCGACAACGTCAAGCTCAAGCGGAAGGTGGTCCCAGGCGATCAACTGGTGTCGCACATCGAACTAGTCTGGATGCGTGGCGACATTGGACGCATGAAGGGAACCGCGACCGTAGATGGCGAGACGGTAGCCACGATGGAGGTTACTTTCAAGCTGGTGGAGCGAGAGTAGGCGAGCTTGGCGAACGTACATCCCCTGGCGTTCGTGCATCCGAAGGCAGAGCTTGCGGAGGACGTGAGAGTCGGTCCGTTCTGCTTTGTCGAGGAAGGGGTGGTCATTGGCTCCGGCTGCCGCCTGGACTCCCATGCGACGGTCAAGACAGGCACCACCATCGGCGCGAACAACGTGGTCGGGGCGGGCGCGGTGCTGGGAGGAGACCCGCAAGACCGCAAGTACCAGGGCGAGCCCACCTTCCTGCAGATTGGCGATGACAACGTCTTCCGCGAGTACGTCACCGTCCACCGCGCCACCGGCGAAGGCCACTACACCCGGGTCGGAAGCGATTGCTACATCATGGCCTACTGCCATCTGGGCCACAACGTGACCGTGCACGACCATGTGACGATCGCCAACTCGGCCGGCATCTCGGGCCATGTAACGATCGAGGAACTCGTGACGATCGGCGGGATGGTGGGCATCCATCAGTACGTGCGGGTAGGGCGGGCATCGATGGTGGGCGGTTTCACCAAGCTGACCCGCGACGTGCCGCCCTTCTGCGTAGTGGAAGGAGTGGACGAGCAGGTGCGTGACATCAACGCGGTCGGCCTGAGGCGCATCGGGATTGCCGCGCCGGACCGGCTGGCGCTGCATAAGGCGGTCAAGCTCATCTTCCGATCCCAGCTTGGGATGGCGAATGCGATCGAGACGGTCCGGCGGGAGCTCCCGGCCACGCAAGAGATCGTCTACCTGATCGCCTTTCTGGAGCGGCTTCGGCGCGGAAAGAACGGCCGCGGCGACCAGCCGTGACCATCTTCATCTCCGCCGGCGAAGCCTCGGGCGACGCATATGGGGCGGCCCTGCTGAACGAGATGAAGAGCATCCGGCGTCAAGGCTTCTCCGCCTTTGCCGTCGGCGGCAAGAAGCTGCGAGAAGCGGGGGCAACGCTTGTCGCCGACTCCTCCCATTGGGGTGCGATCAGCATCGTACAGGCTCTCAAGGTTGCCCCGAGAATCCTGCTGGGCGCGAGAAAGGTCAAGCGCGCTCTCGCCACGATCGAGCCCGGCCTCTTCATTCCCATCGACTTCGGCTACGCCAACATCCGCCTCG
>DATLGQ010000401.1:0-9181 GCA_035540435.1 Fimbriimonadaceae bacterium | reverse complement strand
GTCGGCGGACTTGGTGGGGACGCGGGTGGTGAGCCGGGTCGCCCATGCCTCGGAGGCGGTCACGTCGGCGGGCCACGTCTACCCGTACCCGCCGGAGATCCCGGCCGAGCAAGCGGCCTGGTTCGCGCTCGGCATGATCGGGTTCATGGGGGCCAAGGCGGGCGGCTTCGGCATCGGCCACGAGGTGCTGGTGGTCGGCGGAGGGCCGATCGGGCAGATGGCGGTGCGATGGGCGGCGGCCTGCGGCGCAGAGACCATCGGGCTGCTGGACCCGGTCCCGATGCGGCTGATGCTGGGCACCGCGGGTGGGGCGAACCGGCTGCTGGAGCTGGTGGCGGAGGGCGCAGCCGAGGACGTGCGGGAAGCATTCGGAGGCGAACTGCCTGGAACCGTCGTCGACGCGACGGGCCATGCGGCGGTGTTCGAGCACTGCCTGGCGCTGCCTCGCCGGCTGGGCAAGCTGGTCCTGCTGGGTGACACCGGCGACCCGAGTCAGCAGCGGCTCACTCCCGATGTCGTGCGCCGCGGGATTCAGGTCCATGGCGCGCATGTCACGCATGAGGAGGGCGAGTGGACCGAGGGGCGGATCCACCGGCTCTTCTTCGAGCTGATCCGGGCAGGCCGCTTTCCCCTCCAGAACCTGATCACGCACCGGTTCGCCCCGGAGCAGGCGCCGGAGGCTTACGAGCTGACCACGACGCGCCGGTCTGAGACGATGGGCGTGCTCTTCGACTGGGGCTATGGCTCGTAGCCGCCCTCCCGGTTGAGCTCGGGCAGGTGCTTGCGCAGCTCGGCCACGGCCCGATCGTAGGCGGCGCGATCCCAGCGCATCTGTTTGGCGATCTCGAGTGCTTCAGCTCGGGTGCTGGCGGCGAATGGGATGTCCACGATCCGGAAGTAGGAGGCGGCGAAATGGTCTGCGTTTGTAGCTCGGACGCGTTTGGCCCACCTTTGAGGGTCCCGCAAGGGCAGCATCGGCACCATGCAAACTGTCGTGCGGATGCCGGCTTCCTTCACCTTCGTCAGAGCCTCGAGCCGACGCTCGATACTCGCGCACGAAGGCTCGAAAGCCTTGCGCACCTCCTCGTCGTCGGTGGTGATGCTCATATTCACCCGCACGTGCTCGAGCCTGCGGAGCAGGTCGATATCGCGCGTCACGAGCGGCCCGCGCGTCTGAACTACAAGCCGGGGCTGCTTCTCGACCAGTACTTCGAGGATGGCGCGGGTGAGGCCGACTTTGGCCTCCAACGGCTGGTAAGGGTCGGTGGCGGAGGACATGAAGATGCGCTTGCCGCACAGATCGTGCTTCTTGATGAGCTGTCGGGCCGCATCCACCTTGACGTCGACCCAGCGGCCCCAGCTCTCGCGCCGCTCATCGTCGGCCTGGAAGAAGGTCGCGAAGCAGTAGCTACAGTTGAACCCGCACCCGATGTAGGGGTTGAGGGTGTAGTCGAAGTCGCGGGCAGATCCGCTGGGCTTGGTTAGAATCTTCGCGTGCGGGAGCTCCCTGAGGCGGAGGTGCGCGAACTCGTCTGGCGCTTGCGGCCTGCCGTCGTCGAAGAGCGCGAGCTGGAGCATATAGATGTAGACGACATTCTACATGTTTTGATTCAGACGCCTTGAACGCGACTGTACAGCGCTGCCGGATTCACTCGTGGGGTCGCTCGAAGGCCGCGTTGACCAGCGTATTGAACGTCTTCCGTGCTCGCTCGGCCTCACCCCAGCCCTGCACCATGAAAACCGCAACCAAGCCGGTCTTGGGGTTGCACCAGAACTCGGTGCCGAAGGCGCCGATGTGGCCGAATGACCCTACAGGTTTCAGGTGAGCCTGCCCCACACCCGACTTCACCACCATGAACCCCAGCCCCACGCCCTGAGCCTCGCTTCCATCCATCAGCAGGGATCCTGTCTGCACCGTGGTCATCGCTTCGATCATCGCCGGCGAGAGCAACCGACGCCCTCCCGAGGCGCCCGATCCAGCATGAAAACCGGCTTTCCCACCGGAGGCCATGCACTCGATCAGCTTCGCCATGTCGCTCGCGGTGGAGTACAAGCCACCGGCTGGGTTTGCGAAGCGCGCACCGGTCCGAAACGGGTCCTCGTCCAACGGCGTCAAGCCGCGCTCGGCAGGCAAATACATCCGCGCAAGGCGATTGCGATTTGCGTCCGGCAGGAAGAAGTGGGTGTCCCGCATCCCGAGTGGCTGGAAGATGCGTTCGCGCATGAACACGTCGAGGGTCCGTTTGGATACGACCTCCACGACTCGGCCAAGCAAGGCGAATCCGGGACCGCTGTACCGGATAGCCTCGCCCGGCTCAGCCAACAGCGGCTCGGCCGCCAGTAGGTCCGTGTACTCTGCCAGGATCAGCTTGCGCTTGGCGTCGTCGTCGAGGCCGGCGGGATCGTTGCTTCCCAAGCCGCCCGTGTGGGTCAACAGGTGTCTCAGAGTGAGCCGTCGTCTCGGAGCGACGAGCTGTCCGTCCGAGTTCCTGACCTTGAGGTCTCGAAACTGCGGCAGGTGCCGCTCGAGGGGATCATCCAGGTTCAAAAGCCCGTCTTCCGCTAACAAAGCCACCGCCAACGCGGTGACGGGCTTGGTCATCGACATGATCTGGAAGATCGTGTCTCGGCGCATCGGCAGCTTCGCCTCGAGGTCCGCGTACCCCTGAGCGTCGAAGAGCACCACGCGTCCGTGCCTGCTGACGTAAGTAACCGCACCGGCTATGCCGCCCGCCTCCACGTACGCGCGCATGCGCTGCGGGATCCGCGCAAGCCGTTCGGGGTCGAAGCCGTGCTGCGGTTGGATCGAAACCATGGCGGCGGCAACCAGGAGCATTACGAAGGCACCTTCCGCAGCACGTCCAGGATCGTGCCGTCCACCCAGGTGACGAGCCCGACGATCTGCTCATCCAACTCGGGCTCTGCAGGCGGACCGCCGCACAGTCGCTCCGCGTGGGCCTTTAGCTCCTCCAGGCTCTTGATGGGCAAGCTGCTCTTCTCAACCGCCTCGATCAGATCCTGTCTGCTCGGATTGATCGCGATGCCGCGCTCCGTCACCACCGCGTCGATAAGCTCGCCCGGGCCGCAGAAGGTGGTCAGTCGATCCCGAATCACCGGGAGCCGGTTGCGAAAAGTCGGCGCCGCAAGAATCGTGCACCTCGCGAAGAGCGCGTCCTGCCAGCCGCCGATTCCATGCTGGATGCGACCGTCTGAATGAGTCACGACGTTGGCGTTGAAGTCGAGGTCGATCTCGGTGGCGCCCAGCACGGCGCAATCGAGCATCGACGCTACGTTGCCCTTGCCATGATAGTTGTAGCTGTTGAAGGGTGTCGTCATCACGTGGCTAGAGTTTTCGCGCATCGATCGAACGCCTTCGAGGTCGAAGGTTTGCCCATCGAGGATAGCGCCGGTCAGTCCGTCTTCGAGAAGCTGAACCAGATGGCGCGTGCTGCCGCCCCGTACGAACGACGAGCGGATCCCTTCCCTTCGCATGATCTCCGCTAAGTAGATGGTGAAGGCGAGCGATATGCCTCCGGCGCCAGCCTGAAAGCTCCAGCCGTTTCGGAGTACCCCAGCTCGTGCGACAAAGCGAGCGGCCAGTTCCGCGATGAAGAGCCGCTCGGGCGAGCGAGTAACTTCGGTCGTGCCAGACACGATCTGCGACGGATCACCCAGCCGTTCGACGGCCACCACCTGGTCGACGAAGTTGCCGGCGATTTGAATCGGCAGGCAGGGGAACGGCACGAGGTGGTCGGTGACGGCAATCACGTGCTCGGCGTAGTTCGCGTCGGCATGGGCGAAGCCGAGTCCTCCACAGGCTGCCGGGCCATGGACTCCGTTCATGTTGCCGAAGGAGTCGCAGCTCGGCGCGGCGATCACGGCAAGGTCGATACGCACGTCGCCGTCCTGCACTGCCCGGTACCGCGAGCCATGCGACCTCAAGACGGCCCAGCTCCGCATGCGGCCTTGCGAGGCGAACTCCCCCACCGGGCCGTTCAGGCTTCCTTCGATGTGGTGGATCGTGCCATCTTCCAGGTACGGGATCAGGCATTCATGGCACGGGAACACCGCCGACGGGAACCAGACGACATCGCGCACGCCGAGCTTCTTGATCGCCGCGAAGAGCTGTTCTGCAAGGAAGTCGCCGTTGCGCAGGTGGTGGTGGGTCGAGACGGTCATCCCGTCGCGAAGTCCGGCCCGGCGCAGGGCTTCTTCCAGCCCCTGGACGGTCTTGTCGCCATCGGCAGGGTAATCGACGCAGGTCCTGATCTTGGGCCCTGCTCGATCGCCGCTCGGCCGGTGCCGGCCAATTCCCTGGTAGGGCACAAGCGGCGCTCCATCCCGCTCCGGGGGCACCGCTCGGCCCGCGGCGTTCAACATGAGATTGGAAAGGGCGATCACTTGGGTGCCTCCGCCATCGCCAGGGTCTTCTTTGCCCGCACGTAGGCGGGTGCATCGATCATTCGCATCCCGAGCCTCGTTGCGCCGCCGTGATGCTCGTATGCCTCGACCACGCCCATGGCCTCCTGCACTTCTTGCTCTGACGGCGTCATAGCATGATGCACGACCCGAACCTGCGAGGGATGAATGCAACCCACCCCTTCGAAGCCGAGGGCACGCATCCGGACGGTGTAGCGCTGCAAGTAGGCGTCATCGTCCAGCACCGGGCATACCGAAGCGAGCGGTTGCACGCCCGCTGCCCGAGCCGCATTGACGACTTGGCTGAGCGCCCACAGGCATTCCAGTCCCTCTTCGCTTCGCTGAGCCCCTAAATCGGCGGTGTAGTCTTCGAGCCCTACCGTCAGGCCCACCACGCGAGGCGACGCTGACGCGATCGCCTCCGCCCTTGAAACGCCGCGAGCGCTCTCGATGATCGGTACGATCAGCGCCGGCGACCCAAGCCGTTCGAGATGTTCCGACACATCGATTACGTCCCCGGGGTCTTCTACCTTTGGAATCAGGATCGTCTCCGCCAGCGCACCGACTGCCTCGAGATCCTCCGGGCAGTTCGCATTGATCCTGACCATCTTCTCGACGCCATGCCAGTCGAGGCTCCGAAGTGCCGAGACCACGAGATAGCGCGCTTCTGTCTTTTCGAGGTCCGGCACGCTGTCCTCAAGGTCAAGGATGATCCCATCCGGCCGGTAGAGGTCCGCGTTCGGCATGAATTTGGGGGTGTTGCCGGGCACGTAGAGCCGCGTGCGGCGCAGCCGCTCGCGTGGCGGTGGCGCTCCGCCAAGCGCCTCCGAGGGGCTGGCTGGCTGGCCAAGCGCAGCATCGAGTGCGGCTTCCAGTCGAGCTTCAAGAGCGAAGGGCAAGGCCCCGCTATCCTCGATCTCCAACCGGAGCGCCGGGTGGCCCCGTCGCGCGAGTGCGTTGTCGGCGAGCTGTTGGATGCTCCGCCCGTACATCGACTGCACCGTGCTCTTGACGATCAGCTCACGTCTGCTTGAGGCGTCGACGCTAATTCTGACGTCGGATCGCACGTCCCCTCCGGCATGCCCAACCGTGATCATTGCCAGGCGACCTGCAGCCAAGTGCTGCGCCACGCGCCGTCATGTCGGCCGCCGGCCTTGTAGTAGGGTTCGAACAGAATCGGCTCTCGGCCCGGAAGCCTCAATTCGAGCTTCTCTTCTCCCGCCTCATGAAAGACGCTCTCCGGGTTGAGCCGCGGGAGGCGAAGTGTCTCCTCCTTCCGGAATCCGTCAAGGAGCGCAGTCGCGTAGACATAGGGACCGCGCGCGACGCAAGCGTAGTCGGTTCGCACGATCTCCTGCCCGTGATGATCGAGCGTGTACGTATGCGGAATGACCTGAACGGCGTCGAGCGTGCGAGAAGCGGTGGGTATCAGCGCCGCTTCTTCGAGCGCGAGCGCGCCACTGGACTTGCAGCACGCCCAGTGATAGGTGTTGTTGCGGCGGCCGTTGGGGAAGGTGAAGTAGCACCAATCCTCACCGTTCTCATCCTGGGCTCCGAGGATCGTGTTGACCAACGTCTTCTGAGCTTCCTGGAGGTATTGCCCTTCCCCGGTCTCCAGGTAGAGCTCCCGCGACAGCGCCATCCAGCTCTGGGCGGAACAGGTTTCCACGAGCCCATAGGGGCTGAAGAATCCCTTGGCGTTGAAGACTTCCTTATGCGTGGCGATGCCGCCCCATGGACCGCCCAGCGGCGTCAGATGATCGTCTCGGATGCTGCGCCAGTAGTAGCTGGCAGCCCGCAACATCTCCCCCTTGCCCCCCCAGCGATACAGGGCGACAAGACCCGCCAGAACCCAGCAGATCTGATAGCTCTTGCCGGTGCCAAGTTCCGCTACGTCGGTTCCGCGCTCGGGACCCGACAAGATCCAGATCCCTCGCTCCTCCATGGCCTCGACCGCTCCACGCGCCAAGTCGGCTATATCGCTTCGCCCAGCCGTAACGGCAAGCTCTGCGAGTGGTTCAATGAGGACCGCACTGCTCAGGCCGGCGTGATTGCCCTGATCGAGAAGTGAGCAGCTTCCGCTTCCGAAGGTCTCCAGCAACAGGTCAGCTATGCGCTCAGCGACCGGAAGAGCCCCCTCGACACCCGCGCCTTCCGCGGCCAGCAGGCCCTTGATGAGCCACGCGTGGACCCAGAGATCCCAAGTTCGACCGCCTAAACCAGAAGTGAATCGACATGGCGCGTCCTCGGCGTAGGTCCCCAGATAGCCGGACGGCTCTTGCTGTTCGGCCAGGTAGGCGACGACCGAACCCACCCGGTCTAGGAGCGTCTCGTCCTGAGTTCGGATCGCAGCCAGTGAGGCCGCCCGCAACCACTTCCCGGCATGTTCTCCGTACCAGTCTCCGGCTCGGGAGTGCTGCCGAAAGCGAGGGTGAAAGAGCCGGAGCGGCTCGCTGTCGGCATCGACGATAAAGCGCTTGAGGCGTCGTTCGAGGCTCTTCCGAGTTGCCGAAGCGATCGGCTCGGCGAGTGGTTCCGCCGATCGTTGGGCCCTCCTCGCCGCCGAACTTAGGCCGGCGAAATCTGAGGCGTACCCGCTCCCAGACATCCTTCCTCCACTACGAAACCAAATCCTCCACCCGCGAGTGCGTCGTCTTCGGCCTCCAGGACAAGCTGCCCATCGATCCATAGCCGGAGCCTCGGCCCGACCGCTTCTACCTCCCACATCGTGTCGCAGAAGGGCTCCCAAGTGAAGTCGGCCCGTGCAAGCGTGTCCCGGCCGTCGAGGCATCTATCGACCCGGACTTCGCCTTCCTTTCCAAAGACGAACGCGTAGTAGCGGCGCAGTCCTTGAACGCGCACCGCTATGCCAGCCGAGACCGCCATCCGGGGGGTCAGCCGAACGCTGACACGATAGTCGTCCCAGTCCCGGCAGCCGATCGTGAGCATGCCGATCCCCTCGTTCTGGGTCAGGAACTCGTAGGAGTCCCGCACGAACTGGAATCGATCGACCGATTCTGCCCATGCTCGCGCCCACATTTCTCCCTGGCACGGAGGAAACGAAGTCGTCGGAACGCCGCCCCAGTCCATGGATAGAAGCCGGATCGGCGCGTCCGTGCGAATGCCAATCGCATGGATGGGATAGCCGTGCACTTCGGGAATGCGCCATGGTAGGACGCTCGCCTCATAGGATCGAAGCGCGATCTGGGGCCCCCATTCCCGTACGGACTCATCGCTAGGTCCGTAGCGATCGACAAAGAGCTGTGCTGACACGTCGTCAAGGTCCGATTCAAGGTTGGCTACCACCTGCTGGCTGGGATAGAGCGTGGGGCTGGCGACCAACACATAGCCCGTTTTTCGATCCTTGATGTCCGGCGGGATGAACGTCGGAGTCGATGCCTCGCCCGAATCGCCCAGTGGCGTTATGCGCAAACCCTGTCCGGCGTTCATCAGCTCAGCGTCGTGGGACGTCCAGCCCTGAACGCAGCCCGGCAGGCTGAAATGGAATCGCGCGCCGTTGGCGGGGTTCCATGGCTCTAGCTGGGCGAGCCCCCGTGCCACATTCGCAACGCGTACGGCTACAGCAGCGGCGTCTGTGATCGCTCCGCCGCTATCGGCGGATGGCAGGAAGAGCCGGTCCGCCACCGGGCCACGCCAGTCCTTCTCTTGCATGCCTTCCAGCCCGACCATGACGCCAAGGATGGTGCCGACATTGCCGGAATTGCAGTCGGTATCCCACCCGCTGGTGTTCACGATCTGGAGCGAGCGGTCGAAGCTGCCGCCTCCATAGAGCAGGCTGAGGATGATCAGCCCATGATTCGGCACGACGTGGCAGTTCCCCTGAAACTTGTCGTAACCGTATTCCGTTTGCAGCCTTTCACGGCACTCGCGCCAGTCCCCAGTGGTCCGGCGCCAAGCTCGGAGGTCATCGATCATAGTGCGGATCACGCAGTCGGTTGGGATCTGAGCCAACGCGGCCTCGAGCAATCCCTCGACCTCTCTTTCGACAAAAGCCGCGGACACCATCGACGCCACGACCTGCGCCGCATAGACTGCCTCTCCGTCATGGCTCACCCTCGCGGCTCGCTCCGCAAACGCTGCGGCCCGAGCCGGGTCCCCGGGACAGATCAGGCCCCAGCCGTCGATGAAGATCTGGGCGCCGATCTGCTCAGCGACAATCTTCGAGTTCAGCTCCATGGAGCCGCTCCGCGGCGCGGGGATGCCGTGCTTGAGCCGAAGATAAGCGGTGTGCTCCGTCGAGTTGCCCATCCCGCCCCACCAGAGGATGGTCGTCTTCTCGATGAGGTAGTTGAGCCAGGTCTGGCCGATCTGCTCTGACGTGAGCCGGTGCGAACAGCCATAGTCTTCGAGCGCCCGGAGGAACGTGAAGGTCCCGGAGATATCGTCATCCGTCACGATCAGGGGTCGGCTAGTTAGCTCGTGGAGGTAGTAGTCGACCTGACCGAAGGTTTCGCGGATCTTCTCGTAGGACCAGTTCTCGATCGGCCGCCCCAGGTAGACCCCGATCAGCTTTCCAAGCACTCCGGCGTACACGCGCTCGAGATACAGCGGGTGACCGGGGTGGTCGATCGCCTCCAGGCGGTGGGCAACAGGCGTGTCAGTTTGAGGCGTCATGATTTTCGTAGAAGCAGAAGGGCCACGGGACGGCTGCCGGTCTTGAGCTCCGCGCGCGCGGTCACCGCCTTTCCAGCTCGATCCGCTTCCCGCACGGCTTCGATCAGAAAGTCGGGCGGGTCCTGAA
>DATLGQ010000400.1:0-7599 GCA_035540435.1 Fimbriimonadaceae bacterium | reverse complement strand
GCGCTCGATGAGCTTGCGCTCCAGGGCGTTGGGCGGGTTGGCGTGGGTGGGATACCTTGCCTCTGGGTCGATCGGCCCGAGCCCGTCGATGGGTCGGCCAAGACCGTCGAGCGTTCTTCCGAGGAGGGAGGCGCCGGCTGGTACTTTGAGGCAGCCGCCCGTGGAGTGGACGAGGCAACCTGCGCGGACGCCACTGAGCTCACCCAGAGGCATCAGGAGCACGCGGTCACCCCGGAAACCGACAACTTCCGCTTGAATGGGCTCTCCCTGACCCGATTCGATTAGACAAAGGTCTCCGACGCGGGATGTGGGGCCGTTGCATTCGACGACCAGGCCGACGACCTGGGTGACGCGGCCGCTGATCTGGAGCAGCCTGACGGCCTCTGCCTTGCGCTGGAAGAAGCCGAAGGAAGGTGTCGGTACTTCCAAGATCATCGCGCTACGCATCGGCTTCTCCCAGCGTGGTGCCTTCGATCAGGGCCCGCAGCTTGGAACGGATAGTTGCGTCGATGAGGCCGCCGTCGCTTTCCACAATGCAGCCGCCTTCGATCGAGCTGTCGTCGATGATCTCGATCTCCTTGAGCTGCGGGGCGATGGACATCATCAGCTCGCGGTGCTCCTGCATGAGGATCGAGTCGAACGGGTTGACGCGAATGCGAAGGGAGGTGGCGTGGGTCACCTCGGCGATGGCTTCGCGGGCCATGTCGACGATGCTGTCCCGGCCGGACTTGACTTCCCGGCGGATGATGCGTTCCGCTATGAGGATCGCCACGGGAGCGATCTGCTGAGCAGCCTGTTCATACCAATCATCCATCGCCTGGTGAATCTGGTTGGCGATGAGGTTGAGTTCCTCGGCGAAGGCGTCCACTTGCTTGAGTCCTGCGGCGCCGATCTCGGCATACGCCTTGTCGGTGCCCCGCTGGAGTCCCTCTTGAAAACCGTCCTCGTAGCCTTCCTTGCGGGCCTCCTCGCGCAGCCGCTCGTAGTTGGAGGATCGCCGCTGTGGCTTGGACACCGGCTTGCGAGCCTCCACCGATTTGAGCACCTGTTCGAAGGAGGTGCATGCGGGCTCGCCCGTGATGATCGGGCTAAACAAGGACCTCCTCCTCGTCGCCGCGGCCGATCGTCAGCTCGCCGGCTTCTTCAAGTCGCCTAATGACCGCCACGATCTTCTGCTGTGCCTCCTCTACCACCCGCAGCCGAACCGGGCCCATGAACTCCATGTCCTCCTTGAGCATTTCGACGGCTCGCTCGGACATGTTCTTGAAGACCTTCTGCTGAACCTCGTCCTTGGTGCCCTTGAGCGCGGTGGCGAGCTCCTTGACGTCGACCTCGCGCATCACCTGCTGCACCGCCCGATCGTCCAGACTGACGATGTCTTCGAAGACGAACATCATGTTCTTGACCTGCTCGGCCAGGTCCGGGTTGTTCTCGCTGAGCGACTCGATGATGAGGCGTTCGGTCGAGCGATCCACTCGGTTGAGAAGGTCCACCAGCGCCTTGGGCCCGCCCGCCTGGGTCATCTCCTGGCTGAGGATCGAGCTGACCTTCTTCTCGAGCACTTGCTCGACTCGCCGGATGACCTCGGGCGGGGTCTGCTCCATGCTGGCGATCCGGGCCGCGACCTCCGCACGGAGATCGGGCGCCAGTTTGGTCAGGATCTGCGCCGCGCTGTTCATCGGCATGTAAGCAAGGATCAGGGCGATCGTCTGCGGGTGCTCGTCCTGGATGAACGTCTGCACCTGGGCGGGGTCGGCTCGCTTGAGAAACTCGAACGGCACGACCTGCATGGCCGCCATGATCCGCTTCATGACCTCGTTGGCGCGCTCGCTCCCGAACGCGGCTTCGAGAACCTTCTTCGCGTTCTCGATGCCACCCTCGGCAATGTAGTCCTGGGCGATTGCGGTTTCGTAGAACTCGGTGATGGTCTGCTCGCGCTGCTCGGAGGTCACCTTGTCCAGGCGAGCCAGTTCCAGAGAGAGGATCTCGATCTGCTCGTCGTCGAAGTGTCGGATCACTTTGCCGGACATTTCCGGGCCGAGCACCATCAGCATGATGGCCGCCTTCTGTTTGTAGTTCAGCTCGTCCTTCTTTCTCATCGCCTATCCTCCAAGAGCCAACTCTTGATGAGCATCGCCACCACCTCGGGCCGGTCGTCCGACATCTTCTTGATCTGTTCCAGGGGCACGTTGAGCTTGCTCTGAATCTCACCGACGTCCATTTCCTGCTGCCGAGCCTGAATGGCTCGGGTCACCCCTTGTGCGGGGGCTTGCCCGCTTGCGTCGAGGGTCATCGGCTGGAACTCGGTGCCCTCCTCCAAAGCGGGCATCTGGCTGGCCGACAGTCCCATGGGCGCCACTCCGCCTCCGGGCAGGGCCGTGACGAGCACGTTCTGCGCCCTAGCGGCGCTCCCGATGGCTTTCATGACCATGAAGCCGACTACCAGTAGGGCCAGGATCGGGAGGAAGGAGAATATCTGCTGCAACTGCGGGTTCGCGCCCGACGGGGTCGAAGGCGCCGCAGTGGGAATCTTTTCGAGTTCGACGACCTTGAAGGACACGACTTCATCACTGTTCTCACCATCGGCGAGCCCCAGATATCCTCGGACGAACTCTTCGACCTTGGTCTTGTCGATCGCCAGTTTCTTGGCGTTGGCGTCGCCCTGCTTGGCCGCGGGATCGACCGGCGCCGGGTTGACCATGACCGCGACGGTCATCTTCTTGATGTCGCCGGCAGCACGCTGGATGTTCGTCTCGGTCTGATCGTACGGGTACTGCGCAACCTTCTGATCGCTGCGGTAGTTGCCGCTCGTGCCGCCGGCCACTGCGCCGGCTGCCCCCGGCGGGCCACCCATGTTTGCCCCAACCACTTCGCCACCGATTCCGCCGCCTCCGGCGGATGACATGGATTCTTCGCTCCGCTGCTCCGTGATGGGTGTCGCGTCCTCCGGCGTGCGCAGGGAAGTCTTGCGCTCGGTTCCGTGGTCGAAGCCGAGCGAGATGTCGAAGGTGACTGAAGTGTTCCCGCGACCAAAGAAGTCGTCGAGCTTCGCCTGAAGCAGGCGCTCCCTTCGGCGGGCCTCCTTCTCTTCGGCCGCAAGCTTTCGGTCGATGATCCCGCCGCTGCCCTCTGATTCCTCGCCGTCGTAGAGCGCTCGCCCGTCGCTGCTCACGATGCTGACGTTCTTCATCTCGAGGCTCGTGACCGCGTTGGCTACCAGTCGTGCGATGGCGCGAGCTTGCTCGCTGGTCAGGCCTCCGCCCTTCTGGTCGATCGTCACGCTCGCAGTCGCCGGCTGCGACTCGTTCGCGAACGCGCTCTGATCACCCAGGGACACATGGACGCGGGCGCGTTCGACGCCCTCGATGAACTCGATGCTGCGGGCAAGCTCGCCCTCCAGGATGGTCTTGAGGCGCTCTCGCTCGACGCTCGGGGTGATCATCATGCCGAGATTCGCGAGCTCCTCGTTGCCGACATGGCCGGTTTCGGGCAGCTTGCCGCTCACGGCCAGTTGTGCTTTGACCTCCGCGACCTTGCTCGAAGGCACCAGCACGTTCCCGCGTACGTCGAATTCGACCGGGATCCCCATCTTCTGGATCTCGGCGACCACGACGCCTTGATCGGAAGGGCTGAGACCGCCGAAGGCCATCTCGAAGCGCGGGCGGGAAGCAAAATAGAACGTCGCCCCCAGGAGCAACAGAAGGAACCCTCCGCCGAAGAGGGTGACCGCCTTTTGAGTGCGGTCGGCGGTCTCCCACCAGGTTCTCAGTTTTAGTAGTAGTGCAGCCATTGCCTTGACCGGAAGGTCAAGCGGTGAAAATCGCTCATCTTGGTCACTGTGGGCCTTTCGTGCCGCCTAGGCGCCTACTAACGGCGCCGGCGCGTGCAGCGTAGGTCCCTTAGCCTCCAAACTAGATGGGCATCCTGTTGATCTCCTGGTAGGCCTCGAGCACTTTGTTTCTGACCTGCAAGGTCAGGGCCATCGTGGTACTTGCGCGCTCCATGGTGATCATCAAGTCGTGAATCTCAACCGGTTGACCCGTCATGAAGGCGTTCTGCTTCTCTCGCGATTGGTTTTGAGAGGCATTCACTTCCTTCAGGACGTCCATCAATGTCTGCGCGAAGTCCTCTCCATCCCCCGCATCGCCGATCTGCGGCTTGGGCAGTTCGGGCAGGTTCTGGGCCAGGGGCTGGAGTTTGATGTTCATGCTGGTGGGTGTTAAGGTGTTAGGTGTTAGGTGTTGGGTGTTAGGTGTTAGGTGTTAGGTGGTAGGTGTTAGGTGTTGGGTCTAAGCTTGATCGTCAGGCAGCTTTGCCGATGTTGAGCGCCGCGCGGATCATGCCCTTGGCAGAGTTGAAAGCAGCGATGTTGGCCTCATAGGCCCTGGTAGCGCCCATCATGCTGACCATCTCCCGCAGCGGGTCCGTGTTCGAGTAAGTGACGAATCCTTCGGCGTCCGCATTAGGGTTGCCTCTGTCGTAAACCCTCCGGAATTCGCTCTGATCTTCGAGGATGCGGGTAATGCGCACCCCGTTGATGTCGCCCACAACCTCGACGTCACGGCGCCGGTAAGGGTCCTGCCCGCCCACACGCATCGAGTTGGCGTTGGCGATGTTCGAGGAGATGACATCCATCCGGAAGCGCTCGACGTTGAGGCCGGTGGTACTGGCTCGCATAGCGGAGGAGAGGGTGTTCATGGGGCGGTTATCGGTGCTGGGTTAGCGGTTTGTCGGCTGGCCTACCGGCCCTCGCGGATCACATTCTTGAGGCCGCTGAAGTAGCGGCCGACCATGTCAGTCAGCGCCTCGTAGCGCAGTTCGGTCTCGGCTATCGACATGACTTCCTTCTCGAGGACGACGCTGCTACCGTCGTACCGGATGGAGCCCGTCTCAGGTCGAACGGGATCTGAGCGCAGCGCTGAGCGGGAGATTTCGCCTTCAAGCGTGACGGCAAAGTCGACGTCCCGGCGCTTGTAACCTGGAGTGTTGACGTTGGCGAGATTTGAGGAGAGCACGCTATGCCGCAACGATGTGCGGTCGAGTGCCTTGTCCAAGTTGACCGAATGCGGTCCGAAAAGCTTATCCAACATCGCGGTAGGTTCCCCTGCCGCGCATCCTTTCGCGTCTGACCGCCCGATCCTTGGACGGCAGGCCGTTCCTCGGCCCATCAGACATATCGGCATTCCCGGCAAACTTTTGAGGGTTCGCTCGGCATCCTTGCCGGTTTTTTCCCACGAGATCATCGGACGGCGCAGGCGGTGCAATACCCTGTTGCCAGAAGACGAGCATGAAGGGCTTTCGCTGCCTCCTGGTTGGCCTGACGGTCGCGCTGATCGCACCTGCGTTCGGCGCCCAACTCGTTTACGCCCCCATGGCGCACTATGCTTTGGGCTCCACGCACCTTCAGAACAAGCTGCTGGGCTCGATCGACGGCCAGGCGGATCATCGAATTCATATCCTCGCCATCGGAATTGGAGGCGACGCCAACATCAGCTCCGGCAACCAAATCTTCAAAGCCGTCGGTGGCGGCCTGGACTTTAGCTGGACCGCCGGTCAGAACCGCTTCGGCGCGCCTTTCACCCCCACCTACACGCTCCAACCCACGCCGCTCACCCAGGCGCCCTTCGGGTTCGGATTCACCTATCTTGGGGTCGACCTTTGGGCCGATGAAGGAGCCAGCCTCGAGGTGCGGTGGCTTGGCACGGCCGACTGGGACGGCTGCTACACCTACGGAGTGGATCTCAAAGGCACCTTGTTCAACGACTCAGCTATCCCCAACAGCGCGCGCGGCTGGATTCTCTATGAGTTGGTGCGCACACCGGCCGCCGTGCCGGCGCCGGGGGCGCTCCTAAGTTTCGCGCTCGGATTCGGCCTCCGTCGCCGTCTTGTCCGGCGTGCCTGAGGGCGGGGCTTCAGGTCGCTCGTAGTTGCCCTGGGTTGAACCGTCCCGCGGCACCTCGCCCCGTCCCATCCCGCCGCCCTTCTCCCGTCGCTTCTTGCGCACTTGCTCCAACTCTTCACCGACGCTGCCGGGAAGGTGGTCTTGCTTGGGATCGACACGCATCGGCTCGCTCATGCAGGCTTAGGCGGCGGTTAGGGTGAATGCGGTTCCCAGAGTGGGCCGTGATGATGCGACGGGTCGTGACACTCGCGCTCCACCGGTTCGATCACTCGCTCGAGGTTACGATCCATCAGCACCGAAGGCGGCGCGCTCAGCATTCGATCAAGCACGGCATCATCCGGGAACTGGCTGAGACCCTCCTCGGCAACCCGGCGCATGTCGGCAGTGTTCCCAAGGTTCCGGTGGCAAAGTCCAAGCCATCGGTAAGCTCGCAGCAGGGGCTCTTCCTCCCCCTTAGGCAAGCGGTTTCTACGCCGATGCAGTTCAACCGCCTTTTCGAGGATCGGTATTGCTCGCCGATAGTCTTTCCGCCGCGTGATATGAACCTGCGCGAGATCGGTCAGGATGGCGATGTTGCCCGGGTTCTGCTCGAGTCCGCTCTGTAGAAACGCGATGGCGGCGGCGGTCGAGCGTTCGTCCCGGTCCCGGGCGATCACGGACGCGCCGACTGTCCACCCTTGGATGAAATGAGGGTCGAGCCAGGTCATCAGCCGGAACAGGGGGAGAGCGGACTTCGGGTCGTTGTGGTCGTGCCCGCGCATGTCCTTGTAAGCGGTGATTTCGCGCTCGATATGCCCGAAGAGGCCCCGGAAGTCGTACTCGGCCGCAGGAACGACGGTAGTGACATGCGACTCGTCGTGCAGGCGCTCGTGCCCGTCGTGAGCGGCTTCGTGGGTTTCCCGGCCCTGCCTGCGCTCCCAATCCGTCATCGGGCGCATTTCCACGCCGTTGTGCAGGTACAGGTCGGTCCTCACCCACAGCCATGCCGAGACGCTCGTCCGGAACTGGCCCAACAGCGAGGCGCTGGCGTGGGACTCGTGGACTTCCAGAGCTTGGTTGGGCGCCGCCGGCTGAATGGCGGCTTCAAGGCCGCTCACCGCGCGCCCCGACAGAGCCATGAGGGACAGTGCGAGTAGGCCGAACACGCATTCGTTCCGATGAAGGGGGATCGTGTCCATAGATCAGATCGGCTGTCGCCTGAAACGGAGCCAACTCAGGGCAAGCATGCTGCCACCGTAGACCAGCATGTATGCCCCCATCACGAGCATCACCCAGGTCGGAACCGGACTCCAGCCGATGTTGGCGGCGCGGCTGCCGAGGTCGAAATGCCCATAGCGGGGAAGGAGGTTGTCGACGACCCGAAACACCCATTGAAGCACTGGGCCGGAAGACTCGAAGGACATGACGAGCGCCCGACTGATCATCGATGAGCCGAAGGCGAGCACGAAGCTCATGGTCGCCGCGGCTGCCGGTGTCATGAAGGTGCTCAGGGTCAGCGTCACCGCGCACAGAACCACCAGACCCATCATCTTGAAAGCGACGTACTGCAGCATGATCGGCTCGAACGGCACCCGGAACGTCAGAAGCGCCACCGCGGTGAGAACTGCCAGCATCAAGAACGCGAGCCAACTCACCAGGATGCCCCCAAGGAGCTTGCCCATGAGCAGGTCGAACCGAGAGATCGGGCGGCTGAGCAG
>DATLGQ010000399.1:0-4430 GCA_035540435.1 Fimbriimonadaceae bacterium | reverse complement strand
GAGCAGCGCGGAGTGAGGGGGCGAGGAGCTCAGGAGCGGGACGGGGGCGCTCCCGGGTCGCCGGCTAGACCTCCAGCTTAATGGTCAGGATTTCGAATGGCTTGTAATCGAAGCGGACCATTCCCTCGTGCACATCGAGTTCGCCGACCACGTTCTCCTCGAGGTCGCACAGGTAAGCAGCGTTGATGGGCCGGAGGCAAGAGATCTCGGCGGAGCCGCGGCTGTTGTGGCACTCGTAGAGCCTGACCACGATCGCGTCGTCGTCCTCGGCCTTCTTGACCGCCTCGATGACGATATTGCGGTCCTCGCAGGCGAGAAAGGGGGGGAGGGCGCCGAACTCGCCTCCGGAATGATCGAGCCAGGCCCAGCGCACCGGCGCGTTGAGTGCATAGGCGGCCTGCACGACGCCGGCGTAGTTATGCGGCCCGAAGTGGGGCAGGAGCACGTAGGTGAAGCGGTGCACACCCATATCGCAGAGGGGGTCGGGCGCCTTTGGCGCGCGCAGCAGCGAGAGGCGGATGACATTTCCGCGCACGTCATGCCCGTACTTGCAATCGTTGATCAGCGCTACGCCCTGGTCTCCTTCGCTGAGATCGACCCACTTTTGCGCGCAGACTTCGAAACGGGCCACGTCCCAGCTGGTGTTCACGTGCGTGGGGCGCTCGACGGACCCGAACTGGATCTCATAGGTCGCGCGGGCGGCGTTGACGTTCATCGGGAAAGCGACCTTGAGCATCTTGTCCTCTTCGCGCCAGTCGACCTCTGTGTCGAAGCGCACCCCAGGGGTGGGGCCGAGGGAGATGCGTTGTCGGATGGTGCTCCGCCCGAACCGCTTGGTGATCTGCGCGGCGGCTCTGACGGGTCCGCGTTCGACGATCTCGAATGCCTCGCTCTTGAGCAGATCCTGGGTGGTTTCCTGGGCGAACACGTCGACGTCCCAAGCGGACCAGAAGAGAGGCTTGTCGTCGAGGAGCTGGAAGAGGTTGGCGACCTTTCCGGGTTCCACGAATTCGTTGCCGTCTTCGAGAGTTTCGATGCTGGTGATGTTCCCGTGAGCGTCGAAGCGGACGGCGAGATCGTCGTTTTCGATCCTCCGATTACTGACGCGGTGCCGGTACCGGCGGGTGGGGGTTGCGTCGGTGAAATCGCCGACCGCCACTGCCCCGAGCGCGGCCACGGGCGTGGGGAAGATGAGCTCACGCTCGAACCCCTCGACGAGCTGGACAGGGAGGACCTCCTCGCCCACCTGAAGGGCTCCCGGCGCGCTTTCCTCGTTCCACGGGATGCTGCCCTGCCCCACGACCGTGGAGTTGTGGAACAGGGCAACGGGCTGGTTCATGTCGCTCGTGTCGAATCTGGAGCCGATCTGCACGAGGCTGTCCCAGATCACCTTGTGCCCGATGTCGGCGATCTTGGAGTAGTCGCGGTCGCTGTCTTCGTAGACCTCGCGCACGGAGGACCCGGGAATGATGTCGTGAAACTGGTTGAGCAGAACAAGCTTCCAGGCCTCCTCGAGATCGCCCTTCGGATAAGCATCGGGAAATCCGGGAACGAAGCAGGCGAGGATCTCGGCGTCGCGCAAAAGGAACTCGCTCATGCGATTGCCCTTTTTGTTGGCCGCCTGACTGGTGTAGGTGCCCCGGTGAAGCTCGAGGTACAGCTCGCCGACCCAGGTCATGAGGTCTCGACTTCGGGCCCGGGCGTCCCGGAAGAAGTCCACCGCTCGTCTGCCGCCTGCGACGTCCGGCAGATTGGGGGCCATGCGTGCTCGGCGGAGGAACTCCAGATGGCGCTCGGTGGGGCCGCCACCGCCGTCGCCGAAACCGAAGAGGTAGAGCGACTGGTCGCACCGGGCGTGGTCACGGTAGTTCTCTACCGAATAGAGAATCTCCTTCGGCTCGCAGCTGGCGTTGTAGGTGTCGGCGGGCGGAAAGTGAGTCCAGATGCGGGACCCGTCGATGCCCTGCCACCAAAACGTGTGGTGGGGGAACTTGTTGAATTGATTCCACGAGATCTTCTGGGTCATGAAGAAGCGGATGTTGAACTTGGCGAGGATTTGCGGCAGCGCGGCGGAGTATCCAAAGACGTCGGGTAGCCACATATCCTCGGTGTTGACCCCGAGCTTCTGGCGGAAGTAGCGTCGCCCGTAAAGGAACTGGCGGACGAGCGATTCGGCCCCGGTGAGGTTGCAGTCGGCCTCGACCCACATAGAGCCCACGACCTCCCACCGCCCGGTGGCGATCATATCCTTCACACGCTCGAAGAGGGCCGGATACTCCCTTTCGAGCCATTCATACTGGCTGGCCTGCGAGTGGGCGAAGACGTACTCCGGATACTGCTCCAGCAGCGCGAGCTGGGTGGCGGTCGTGTGCGCCATCTTCAGCCGGGTGATCTCGAGTGGCCAGAGCCAGGCGGTATCGAGGTGGGCGTGCCCGACTGGGGTGATCGTGTGCTTGAGCTCACCGTTGAGCGAGCCGAGTGCGTCGCGGAGGATCTTGCGACTGCGGGGGATGGATTCCCGCGCCTCGAAGGCGAAGTTGTTGCAGACTTCGTTGAGCGCTCTCAGGACCGTCGCGTGCGCGGGGTCCGTCTCCTTGAGGGTCGCCAGGAGGTTCGAGGCGAAGGCAACGTCGTAGTAGAGGTCGGTGAGCTCCCGGTCGATCACGACGAGCTCGGCGCTCTTGACGGTCTCGACCTTCTCCTCCCGCGGCGGCTCCTTGCCGTGCACGCGCGTTTGGGGATTGCGCGAGTAGGCCTGGATGAGCACCTCGATCTGCTGTCCGGCGCCGGCGCTGCCCACGAAGGCAGTGGCCATTTCAGGATTGCTGGAGAAGGGCATGACGTTGTGGGGCTCGTCCAGCCCACGCCATGGGCTGTTGTCGCGCCACACAGTCCGCTCTCCCCCGACCTCGGCAATCAGGCCGATTTCGCGGCCTTCCATGCTCTGGGGAACCTTGCCTCGAAGCCTGAACCAGAAGACTCGATAGGCGGGGCCGTAACTGAATCCGGGCTCGATCCGCTTCCACGGGCCCTGCGCCGCCGCCGCCTGATCCTTGTGGGGAGTCGGACAGAACTCGATCTCCAGCGCACATCGCTCGCCGAGCAGACGGTCCTGCAGGTGTCGTACGAACTGCTCGATCCGGCGGGAAGTTACGCTCGTGTGCTTCAGCATGAGTCGGGGTTCCGAGGCGGAGCGACAGTTTATACCAGCCCTCCGGCCGCTAGTCGCTTTCCCGACAAGTGCCGGGTAACAACGCTCCAACGCTCCAATCCTCAAGCCCCTCAAAATGTCGTAGCGCTGTCGAGACGATCTTTCAATTTCTTCTGAAAGTTCGGCCCGGTTGCCGGTACAATCCCGACAAATGCCCTCGGCATCTTTCGAAGAGGCCCCCTGGCAGGCAGAAGGCCAGGAAAAACGGCGGGCTGTTCGGGGCATGTTCAGCGAGATCGCCCCAACTTACGATCTGCTCAACGGGATCATGAGCCTGTCCCTGCACCACGCATGGCGCGAAGAGTGCGTGCGCATCATTGGTCTTCGAGAAGGAGAAAGCGCGCTGGACCTCTGTTGCGGTACCGGCGACTTCTTGAAGCCGTTGCGGGCCGCCGTCGGCCCGAAGGGCCTTCTTCTGGGCGCCGACTTCGCCTTGCCGATGCTCGAGGTGGCCGGGCAGAAGCCAACGCCGGCGGATCTGTTCCTGGGGGATGCCTGCAGGCTCGCAGTGCGCACGAACGCGGTCGATGCAGTGACGGTCGGCTGGGGCATTCGAAACGTGCCGGAGCCTGACCTTGCGCACCAGGAGATCTACCGAATCCTGAAGCCGGGCGGCCGGTTTGTTTCGGTTGACATGGCCCAGCCTCGAAACCCCTTCGTGCGACGGGTCTCCCGAATCCTCTTCAACACGCTGGTGCCGTGGCTGGGCTCTCTCTTTGGAAAAACGAAGGCTTATACCTATCTGCCCAAGAGCACTTCCCGCTTCATGACGCGGCTCGAACTCAAGGATTCGATGGAGCGCGCGGGATTTGCCGACGTGAAGTACCGCGACTTCTTCTTTGGAAACATCTGTGCGCACTGGGGGGTGAAGCGATGACGCTGGCAGCATTTGTGGAGCTGGCCAACGGACAGGTGTCCCTCCACGTCGCCGCCGAGGTGGCACGAGAGGTCGAGGCCGTCGAACACGAGCTGGCGCGCCAAGTGAACTCGCAAGTGCGTCTGGTCGGCGATATCGGCACCCACACCCTCAGAGCCGGTGGCAAGCGGCTTCGGCCGGCTTTCGTGACCCTCGCGGCGCGAGCGACCGGCCAGCCCTTCGACCTCGACCGAACCCGGAAGCTCGGCGCCTGCATGGAGATGATCCATATGGCGACGCTCATCCACGACGATGTGATCGACCGGTCAGATACGCGTCGCGGGCGACCGACTGCGTCGTCCC
>DATLGQ010000398.1:0-6057 GCA_035540435.1 Fimbriimonadaceae bacterium | reverse complement strand
TCCTCGAACTCCTGGAACACGTCCCGCTCGATGAACTCGGCTGCCTCTCGCACGGTCTCGACAGGGACAGGACGCTTCCCGCAGGCGATGAGCATCGATCCGAGCACCTTCTCGCGGTTGAATTCTTCCCGCGTGCCGTCGCGCTTGACCACATAGAGCCTCGGCCGCTCGGGCGCCTCGAACGTCGTGAACCGCCGCTCGCAGCCCAGGCATTCGCGACGGCGACGGATCGCCTCGCCGTCCCGGGCGGGGCGGGAGTCCAAGACCTTTTGGTCCTCGTGGCCGCAGTAGGGACACTTCATGAGCAGCACTCAGGACGAGACGTCGAGACGCAAAGCCTCAACATCTTGCGTCGTCCGAGCATGTTAACCCACTACATACAGCAATTGGTACAGATTTGTCCACATTCTTTTCCACGCCACCTTTCCACGAGTTGTGCAGGTTCGAGAAGGGAAGGAAAGTGGAAAAGCTCTCGGGGTGGACGAGCCCGATCCCGCTCTTCCTCGAGGTGCCAAAGGCCGGTATCCAGCCCGGGCCTACTCGTAGCGGGAGCGGAACAAAGCGGCCACGACCGCAATTCCGATGCCGATGAGGACCGAGTAAAAGGCGACCTGCCAGACGTGCGGCTCGTTGCCGGTCAAGGCGTTCGCGATCCAGATGCCGACGAAGGCGCCGATGGTGCCCAGCACCGCCGCGAGCGCGTGCTTGCTCATGTAGTAGGGAAGAGTGAGCCGTCCGCGTTGTTCGCTCCCAGGCTGGAGCTAGTTCGGCGCCACGGCGACGCCGCCTTGTCCCGATGAGCGCTCAGCCGCCTCCACAATGGCGATCGTGCGGCGAGACTCTTCGGGCTTTACGAACAGCTCCTCACCGTGCATCAGGTGGCCCGCGATGTTCTCGTAGTAGGCCATCTCCACCTTCTTGGGAGGAAGCTCGAACGAGGCGAGGTAGCCATCGTGATCCACATGGACCGTCACCGGCTTGCCCCAATCCGAGGTCAGTCCGCCCTGCGTGCCCAGCACCCGCCACATCGGCTTACGCGACGCATTCAGCATGCTCACCTGCAGGTCCGCGGTGGCGCCGTTCTCGAACCGGACGAGCGCGTGGGTGTGGTCCTCGATCGTGTGCTCATGCCACCGCCGCTTGAGGAAGTTGCCGGTGACGCTCTGGACGGGGCTTGGAATCAGGTGCAGGATCCAATCGAAGAAGTGGGCGCCCCAGTCGTGCATGCCGCTGCCCGCCAGCGCCTTGTCGCTGCGCCACCAGTCGCTCGGCCGGTGGAATCCACCAATGGCGCACTCGATGTGGAAGACCTCGCCGATCAGCCCCTTTTCCACGACCTCCTTGATGGTGAGGTAATCGCCGTCCCAACGCCGATTGTGATAGATGCTGAGCATCAGGTTCCGGCTCCGGGCCGCCTGGATCATGGCGTCCGCTTCCTCCGTGGTCACGCACATCGGCTTTTCCACGACCACATGCTTGCCGGCTTCGAGGCAGTCGAGGGTCACCGGCGCGTGCAGATTGTGGGGAAGAATCACCACACACAGATCGACCTTCGGGTTTGCGATCAATTCGCGGTAGTCGGTCGTCGTTTGAATGCCAGGGAAGTCCTGCGCCGCGGCTTTAGCCCTCGCGGGGTCGATATCGCATGCCGCCACGACCTTCATCCCGGCCTTCTCTATCTGCTGGCCGTGCTGGCGGCCCATGTTGAAGGCGCCGCCATAGCCGATGATGCCGGCGCCAACGTTTTTGAGTTCGAAACCCATCGGGGACAATCATAGCTGCTCTCATGCCGCCGACGCGCGCACTGATCAAAACCGGCGTAGAACCGGGTGGCATGTTCAAACGTTTGTTCGCCCGTTGCTGGCCTGCTCTCGCCGTGGTCGGTGGTGCCTGGCTTCTCTTCAGCCGCCTCGGCTCGCCCGAGCCGACTCATCAGCTTTCGGCGGGGCCTCTCGTGCTCGAGCGGGTGCAGTCGTTGGGCGAGCTACGAACGGCGCGCTATCACTACCAGAACGTCTTCGAGTACCGGACCCACCGAAGGGCAGCCGACTGGGCTAAGACCGTCGGCCTCTCCGGCCTCGTCCAAGCCGCCACTAAGAACAAGGCACTCGCGACTCTCCACGGCTCCGTCGACGCGGGGGTGGACCTTCAGCAGGCCAGGATCCTGTCACAGACGCCTCTCGTGCTCGAACTGCCGGCGCCGCAGATCTATGAGCCAATCGTCGACATCGACGTGCACCGGACGTGGGTCGGCGCCTTCTGGCGCGACGACAACATCGGCGTCAAGGCGCTGCGGGAGATGAAGGGTCGACTCAAGAGCGCTGCGACATCTCAGGGCATTCTGCAAGAGGCGCGACGTGGAGCCGAGACCCGCGTGTTGGAGTTGCTCGATCTGCTGGGTGTTGAGGCAGAAGTGCGCTTCGCTTCCCCTGATAAGAAAACTTCATAAGGACGATTATCAGAAACACGCCTCGGCGCACCGACGGCGCTTAAGGACCGTTGCCAGCTTCCCTCAGGCGACCTGATGAGGTCGCTGCTGGAACCGGGATCGCAAGTCCTCGTGGTCCTCGCGGCGCGTCGCGATCATCACGATGTCGCCCGGGCGCAAGACGGTGCCGCCGCGCGGGATGTATGAGGTGCCGCCCCGCTTGAGCAGGACCAGCAGAGATGTCGGTGGCAAGGCCAGCTCGACGACTTGGCGGCCATCGGCCGGGGAGTCGGCTTCGACGATCACCTCCATAATCTCCGAGTTACGCGCCGGGCGCATGTCCGACGCAACTTCCCTGCCTGAATGCACCACTCCGAGCCATCTGGCCATGGGCGCGAGCGTCGTGCCCTGGATTGCAACGGAGGTGAGCACGACGAAGAACACCAGGTTGAAAATGGTGTTGGATACCGGCACCTCCTCGAGGAGGGGGAACGTCGCCAGGATGATCGGGACGGCGCCTCGCAGGCCGGCCCAACTGATGAAGAACTTGGTGCGCTTCTTCATCCTCGAGAACGCGAGCGAGAGGAATACCGCGAGCGGACGGGCAACCAGCATCAGGAAGGCGGAGAGGGCCAGTCCCGGCAGGGCGACCTCGAGCACCTGCTTGGGAAACACCAGAAGGCCCAGAACCACAAACATCGTGATCTGCATGAGCCAGGCGATCGCTTCGTGGAACTGGAGGAGTGTGACCTTCCGCAGGAAGTTGCGGTTGCCCAGTGTGAGCCCGGCGATGTACACCGACATGAACTCATTGCCCCGAAGCACGTAGGCTATTCCGAACGAGATGCAGGCGGCAGCTATGGTCACTACCGGGTACAGGCCGTCATATTCGAGGCGAACGCGGTTGATCACCCAGGCTGCGGCGATTCCCACTGCATAGCCCACTGCGATGCCAACCGGCAGTTGAAGCAGCAGCGAGGGCAGCAGGTGCCAGGGGTTCGCTTCAGAATTGAGAGCAAGCTCCGTCAGCCCGACCGTCATGAAGACCGCCAGCGGGTCGTTACTACCTGACTCGAACTCCAGGAGCGGCGTGATCCGGTGCTTGAGCTGCACGCTCCGACTGCGCAACACTCCGAAAACGGCCGCAGCGTCCGTGGATGACACGACCGCCCCGAGTAACAGGCCCTCGATGAGCCCGAAGCCGAGGACGTAGTGGGTGAAGAGCCCAACGAGCGCAGCCGTCGCCACCACCCCGACCGTCGCGAGGGAGACGCCTCGCAGAACCACCGGCTTGATCACTTCCCAGCGGGTGTCGAGACCGCCCGAAAAGAGGATGAACGCGAGCGCGATCGTGCCGAGCGTCTTGGCGAGTCCGGCGTCGCTGAACTGGATGCCCCCAATCCCATCGCTTCCCGCAAGCATCCCAACGCCCAGGAAGAGCACGAGCGCCGGAACGCCAAGCTTAGTAGAAGCCTTGCTCGCGATGACGCATAGCAGCAGGAAAATCCCTGCTATTCCGAGCACGATCTGAAGGGGAACATTCTCCATGCAATGAGGTGGGATGAGGGCCTTCTAGCAATTAAACCAGGTAGTTGAGTGGAACCTCCGGGCCGAATGTGGTAGCCGAACACTCGAGGAGGAACTCACGTTGCACAGGCGGTGGGGCCAAGAGCAGCTCGTGACTTGGCGCGAGCGGTGGTGGGAGTTTGTCGACCTTTCTTATGAGGGGCTCGAGCGGTTCTGGCGCACGCTGCAATTCCTTTGGACCTGGTTGAAGTCCAAGCCTTCCCTGCTCCGCTATGGCAGCGTCGCTGTCAGCGTTCTGATGGGATATGCGCTGGGCGTCCTTTTCCGGGGGAGCGTCAGTCCCCAGACCCTGTTGCTCCTTTTTCTGCCGGGGGTTCTGCTGGGCGCGGTTGCCGGCGGCATGTTGGCGGGAACCCTATCCTCCCTTCTAGGCGCCCTGGTTTGCCAGGGGTACCTGATTGGCCCGATTCGCGGCTCCACCCCCGCGCCTGGCGATGGACTGGCGATTCTTCTCTATCTGATCGCGAGCGCGATGATCCTCGGACTCTACCGGGTTCAGGAGCGCCAGAAGCAGGAGATCCGGAGCTTTGCCGACAGGCTCGAATCGCGCGTGCGGGAGCGCACCGCCGAACTGAGGGCGGCCAACGAGGACTTGCAGGGCTTCTGCTATTCGATCGCACACGACCTTCGCGCCCCGATGCGGAACTTGACCAGCTCGACTCGCATGATCATCGAGGACGTCGGCGATAAGCTGGAAGGGGATGCCAAAGACAACCTCCTGAGCCTTGGCGCTTCCGCAAGCCGACTCTCGCAGCTGGTGGACGATCTCCTGGCCCACGCCCGCCTTACGAGCGCTGAACTGAAGGCTCGACGCTTGAACTTGAGCGATCTGGCGGAAGAGGTCGCTCAGGAGCTCCTGGCTGAGCCCTGGCTGTGTCGAGTGTCTATCCGCATCGAACCGCGGATCATCGTTCAAGGCGATCGAACACTCCTTAAGTGGCTTTGCGAAACCTGATGGAGAACTCGTGCAAGTACTCGACGCCTGGGCAATCGCTTGTCATCCACCTGGGGGAGCAGCGCCGGAACGGTCGGTCCGTCTATTTCCTGCGGGATAACGGCATCGGGTTCGAACAGCAATATGAGCCGAAGATCTTCCAGCCGTTTCAGCGGCTGCACCGCGACGTGGAATACAGCGGGACGGGTATTGGCCTGGCTAACGTGAAGCGCATCATCGAGCGCCATGGCGGAGAGGTTTGGGCCGAGGGCAGTCCGGGCGAAGGCGCCATCTTCTACTTCACGATCGCCCAAGCACACGCGGAGGCCGTCGCTCGCCCTGCGATCGAGATGGCATAGATGGGGCTCACCAGTAAAACGACGCGATAAACGTTTCACCTCTTGACTTAAACGTTTAACTGTGCTACAACAGCCTTGTGGGCAAAGATGCTGCAACAGTGACCAGGCGCGTCACGCTTCGAGAGCTGGCGAAAGAGGCCGGCGTCTCGGTCTGCACCGCCTCCGTCGTGCTGAACGGCAGCCGCTCCAGCTCCCAGATTTCAAGCGATACGCGTCGAGCATTGCAGGATTTGGCGCGCGCGCGGGGGTACAGGCCCAACCGGACGGCGCGCTCGTTGCGGGGCGGCCGCACCCAAACGATCGGGGTGGTGCCGGCGTTCGTGGACCAGAACATGCTTCTTGGGCCCCACCTGCAGCTGGTCATGAACGCGGCGGCCAATACCCTGGCCGAGGCCCATTACGACTTGCTGTTGCTGACGCGATATGACCAGGCAATGATCGATCCGCTGCTCGATGCCATCTTGGGCGGGCGCTTGGACGCGGTAATGCTCGTCTCGCCCAGAACCGACTGTCGGCTTTCGCAGCGCCTTTCGGAAGCAGGCTTTCCTTACGTGGTGGTCGACGGCGCCCCAGACGCGGATGACCGAACCTTTGCGGTCGACAACGCTGCCGGCGTGGAGCTTGCCTTGCGCCATCTTCTCGACTTGGGGCATCGCCGCATCGCCCACATCACCGGACGCGACAACATCCCGGTGGCCCGGCTGCGGCACCGCGCTTTCGAGGAAATCCTCGCTCGGGAGGGGCTGGAT
>DATLGQ010000397.1:0-9158 GCA_035540435.1 Fimbriimonadaceae bacterium | reverse complement strand
CGACGCCAACACGAAGATAATGAAGAGCGTCACGCCTTGTGGGTTGCTGGCCAGTTCACTTTGAACAGGATGCGTTGGCTCAGGCAGGAACCGAATCACGGGCGAAGCGACCACCATCAGCAGCACGATGACCGGGATGTTGGCCGCGACGGCTGCAAGCCCCCACCCAGCGTTGCGCAGAAAACCCGAGAAGCCGATGCCGATGCGGTCCAGCCGGATCTTGCGCCCGCCGACCGGCAGGGCGAACAGGGCGAACATGAGGAACACGAACACGGTGGTGACCACGAACTGGCCGTACATGCCTGCCGCCGGCCGGCCCACGGCTTCACCCACGATGCTCACCAAGAAGTACAGCCCCATGATCTGCACCACCCTCGCGGCAAAACGATCCGCGTCGGCGCCGCTCAGGTTGCCCGCCGGATATCCCAGCGGCCGAATCGACCCGCGCTTCGGGCGACGAGATAGACGCCCCACAAGACCAACCCCAGCAGCCCCAGCCCCACGACCACCACCAGGATCACGATGAGCGAGGTGACCAGCGCGCGCTGCGACAGCCCCGAGCGGGCGTCCGGCGTGCCCGCCTTCTCGAGCGCATGCACGCCCGCCAGGCGATAGATGAATCGCCGTTCCTTAGCCAGATTCTCCTTCAGCTCCTGGGCCCGGGCCGGGCCCAGCTTCTCCGCCCGGTAAACCTCGGCTAGCCGGCGGTGCGCCGCCATGGGTGACTGTTCGAGTACCTCCAGAGCCTGGGGGTCGCTCGGCAACCCCGCCTCGTGCCCTACCACTAGATAAGTGCTCGCCGCCAGAGGGTCGTGTGCCCGTCCCTTCTCCAGCGCGCTCAACACCGAATCGAAGTCGTCGCGGGATAGGCGCTTTGGCTGCATGCCGAACTCCCGCAACGACTCGTTGACGAGCACGATTTGCTTGATCACGAGGTCCTGCGTGAGCGCCCTACCCTGAGAGCTCGGCTCTTGCGCCACAAAGGAGCTGCCCACCGCCATGGTGATGAGCAGCCCGAACATTCCGAAGAGCACGAACCACACCCAGCGCATACGCGGCTCATGCCCCGGAATGTCGAACGCGTGCTGGTTCACTGGAGCCCAAGGCTCCGATCGTTGAAGCTGATCGTGTAGGTGCTTTGGTTGGTAATCAGCGCCATCGTCATCCAGATCGTCTCGGCGGCATACTCGCCAAGCAGAATGCCGAGCGCCACGTTCCTCAGTTTGTCATAACCCCTCAGCCCGTAGTAGCGCTGCACGAAGTTTTTCACCAGCAGCGCGATGAGCAGTCCGAACCAGTAGTAGTCCACGCCGTAGTTCATCGAAAGCACGTAGCCGGCCGGATGCACGGGAAAGGTGGGAACTCGGAACCGGATGGCATCCAGCACGACCACCATCGTGAAGCCGAAGATGGTCATGGCGATGCCTACCAGGTCCACCCCATGGCGCTTGTCGAGAATGTTTCGCAGGTAACCCTCAGGGTCCCACCACCAGCCCCAGTGGCCGGTCCGGTAACGGTGCGCGTGCAAGAAGAACTGGGCCAACAGGAAGCAGAAAACGGTCACGAAGGCGATCAGGATGAAGATCGCCTTCTGGTTCAAGCGCTCGTTGCTCGCCATCTTCATCCCTTCCAGCTGGTACGGCATGGGGTGCGTCCGGTGGATCCGGTTCATGGTGATGAACACCGAACTGAGCCACGTGGCCGGTTTGTCCCGGAGCCAGATGTTGCCGAAGAACCGGTGCATGAAACTGCTCGGTCCAAAGAAGGCGAACTCATGCGTCGGCGGCCCGAGCTGCGCGCGCATGCGGGTGAGCACCACGCTGAAGATCAGAAACAGCGCGATATACAGCGTCATGTAAGGGATTCCGAGGTCCCCGATCACTCCGAACCACACCAGCCCGGCACAGCTTAAGAGAAGCCCTATGAAAGCCCAGCGATGTTTCACGCCGCCGTCCGGCAATCGACTTCCCGACTTGATGTCCCGCCACACCTCGCGGAGGTAGCCGCGCGAGATGTAGAGGGTCGTTACGAACAGGGCGATGAGCCCGCCCCACGTCTGCTCATCGAAGTAGGGTGGCCCGGGTGAGATCGCCGTGCCCGAAAAGGTGTGCTGCGGAATGCCCTGTCCTGCCAGAACCACATGCGCAGCCTTCCGGAGCAAGAAGAACAGCACGAAGCTGAACAGCAGATCGCTGGGGATCAGGAGGCCGATGGCCGCCATGAACGGAAACAGCGCCACCGGAAAGTGTCCAATGTTGCTCCAGGGCGGCTCCTTGAAGATGAGCTGCAGGTCCAGGTACTGCTTGACCGGCACGTTCGGCAGGTTCGGGTACAGGTAGCTGAACCCGTTGAGCATGTCGACGCCGAACATGAGGCCGAAGGCGATCCACATCGGCTTGCTCTTCCACATGCCCCCCCGGCCCCCGTCCTCGCTCATCGCCACGGGCAGCTGGATAAGCGGGAAGGCGAGTCGCTCGCGTCGACACCAAGCTTCTCGCATCAGGCTGTTGATGCAGAGCATCGCGAACGTCATCAGGAAGAACAGCAGCCCCCAAGCCAGGTAGCGCGAGAAGAAGATTGGCAGCTTCTCGCGAGCCACGTACTCGATGTCCCTGCCGCCCCCGGTGAGGTCCCTGACCTTCTCGATGTCCTTCTCGATCAGCCATTCCGGCAGATACTTGATGAAGTAGTCGCGCTGGATCGGGGAGTTCTCGGCGGCCAACGCATGCACGTGGGTGCTGGAGTGGGTCATCGCCCCCCACTCCGAGGCGACGGACGACGCCACCGCCGTCAGCAGAAACGCCACAACCAGATCGCTCTGGTCGAAGAGCGCGCGGCGAAAGACGAACCTGATGAGAGCGTTGAGAACGACGAGCAGAATCAGGGCACTGACCGACGAGGTGAGCAGCGAGAAGATGTGCGAGATGCCCTGGTTCGTGGTCGCATATGTGACCGGCACGCAAAGAACCAGCGAGGCCACGACCGCGCGTGCGCGGGGCAGCCTCAGCGTTCCTTCCCTTCGATCGTCGTCCCTGACCACGTGGCTTTAGCATAGCCAGTGCCGTATCGAACTGCTACGCCTGGCCTAGCTGGGAACACGCGCAAAACGCTGCCGGGTCGGGTGCCGCAGCTGCCATTGGTGGGCTCTGCTTGCCCGGCCCGCCGTCGCCCGTCGCTTTTGGTTGGTCCTCAGCCCGTTGCTACGACGGCTCCTCTAGATCGTAGGCCGTGTTGTTGCCCAGGTAAGGGATCTCACCCTCCACGAACTCCGCATGCGTCCGAAGCACCGGATGCTCGAAGAACTCCTTCGCGGCAGCCGGAACCTTGATGCGCCCCCCGCAGGGCCACCAGCCCACCCAGTGGATCATCGCGAGCATGAATCGAGGCTCGTTCGACGGGTTGGGCATCCCCGCGTGCCAGAGCCGCATGTCGCGGATGAGCACGGTCCCTTCATCGAGCTCGGGTTGCAGCGGGGGGCGCGCCCGTCTCTGCGCCTCCAGTCGATCCTGATCGACCTTGATGTCTCCGGCCGAGAGGGGTACCGACGTGTCCCGGTGGGTGCCGGGCCAGATCTCGGTGCTGCCATTGGCCGCACTCACGGCCCCGAGCGTCAGGTTCACCACCAGCGCATAGGGCGGAGTGGCGACCTTCATGTTCGGCCAGAGGTGGCCCATGTCCACGTGCACCGGCTGGCGCTGGGGGGTGCTGGGAAGCGCCGTATTGCCGCTGTAGAAGTCGTTCTGGACCCCGTCGCCCATGATCGCGTGGGTGACCGCGATCACAAACTCATTGAGGAGCACGTCCTTGAAGAGATACGGCTCCAGCGGCGGCGGGTCCTGCTGCACGTTGCTCCGGGTGAAATTGAACGGCACGTCTTTCCGCGCCAGGATGATCGGCAGGTCCTCGCGCATCCGCTCCCGCAACAGCCGGATGTGTTCCCGGGCCACGACTCCCTCGAGCGCCACGAACCCATCTTCGTCGATCGCTTGGACAGCCCTGAGCACCTGCTCGGGATCCGCTCGCCCTGTGCGCAATTCGGCTTCCGAGAAGCGAATTCGGGTCATGCCGCAGTCTAGCGCACCCCTTCCCAACGGCTGGTGATCGCTGTAGAATACGGCACCACGATGTGCGATGAAAAGCCAACCCTCTCTCGCCGGGGCTTCCTTAGGAACACTGCCGCTGCTGCAGCCTCGCTCAGCCTGCCACTCGCCGCTCGTCCAGCATCGAGGCAACGCTTGATTTTAGGCTCCGGATCGCACGGCTACGAGTGCATTCATGACTGGCTGATGCCACCGGAAGGCGGCGCCTTTGGCGATACCCACGGCCTCGCCCAGGACTCACGAGGCCGCATCTACTTGGCCCACACGGTGGGCGCCCAGAGCAAGCTGCCCGATGCCGTGTACGTCTACGACGAAAGCGGCCGGTTCCTGCGGTCGTGGGGCAGTGAGTTCAGGGGCGGAGCCCATGGTCTCGACTTGAGGCGCGAAGGCGGGAGCGAGTTCCTGTACCACTGCGACACCGCCCGCCGCAAGGTCGTGAAGACGGACCTGGAAGGCAAGGTGGTTCTGGAACTGGCCGCGCCGTCCGAATCCGGGAAGTATCCCAACGGCGAGGGCTTTGTTCCCACGAACGTCGCCTTCCACCCTGGCGGCGGCTTCTTCGTGGGCGACGGCTACGGTGCCAACTGGATCCACGAGTACGACGCGAAAGGCAACTACCGCCGAACGTTCGGCGGTCCTGGAGCGGAACCGGGACAGGTGGCATGTCCTCACGGCCTATGGGTCGATCCAAGGGGGCGCGAGCCGCTGCTGGTCGTCGCGGATCGCTCCAACCGGCGACTTCAGTACTTCGATCTCGATGGCCGCCACGTCAAGTTCGTCGCCGGCGAAGATGTGCGTCTACCGTGTCACTTCAAGTTCCGGCAAGGCCAGATGCTGGTCCCGGACCTCGAAAGTCGCGTGAGTCTCTACGACGAGTCGAACAAGGCGATCGTCCACCTCGGTGACGGCCACCCTTCGGGGCTCCGCGGAAAGCCGCGCAACGAGTTTGTCCCGGGCAAGTTCATCCACCCGCACGGCGCAATCTTCCTTCGCAACGGCGACATCCTTGTGGCGGAGTGGGTGCCCGTCGGTCGGGTCACACTGCTGAAGAAAATCTAGCGGCGTCGGCGACGAGCCAACAGCGCAAGCCCAAAGGCGAGCGGCGCGGCGGGCGCCGGCACGACCGTCGGCGCGAGTGCCAGCCCGACCGCATCTCGGTGCGGGCCGGCGCTGACGAACGTCGCTGCCGCCGTGTTGAGGTCGACCGTGTAGAACCAGCGGTGGAACCAGGTCATCGCATACAGGTTTCCCGCGGAGTCGAAGTCGATATCGCTCACGTTGCTGAACTGGTCTCCGTGAATGATCTGCCCCACCAGGGTGGCCGACGTCGCGAAGCTCGGGATGCGGAACAGGAAGTCGCTGTTCATGCCGGTGTTGCCGCTTAGAAACACGTCGCCGCTGGTTGTGTGATGCGCTACTCCTGTGACCGTGGCTCCAAGGAGCCCCGCTATCGTCTGGCTGTAAGTCACGAGCCCGGTTCCGAGATCGAAGAAGAAGAGATCCTGAGTGAAGTTGTCGAATCCCCAGAGCCCGCCCCCGCCATAGTCGAGGTCGCCGATGGTCGTGTAGGTCGTCGGTCCGACCGGGATGAATGGACCGCCTACCTGCCAGATTACGCCGAGGCCGTCTGCGCTGTAGAGGGTGCCGCTGGGCCCGACCGCGAGGCTTTCCGATTGGAAAATCGTGCCTGAGTGAAAGGTCTCCGCATTGGTCGCCGCATCGACCGAGTAGATCGTCATGTTGCTATGGAGCACGTACCCGATGGGCGCGCTCAGTGCGGCGGGCGCCGCCAAAGCGCAGACGAGGAGCGAAGCGACGCGTCGCGACATGCGATCACTCTATAGCAATTCCGGCCGCTGCGGCATCCACATCTTCATCTTCTGGCGGTTTTGCCTGTTCGAACCCGCAGAGTTCGCTGATCCGGGTTGCGATCGACGTAGAACCGACCGCTGCGCTGGCTACGGAGAATGTAGCAGTAAGCCATCGGTGACCTGGTGGGCCCAGGTAGATTCGAACTACCGACCTCACCCTTATCAGGGGTGCGCTCTAACCAACTGAGCTATGAGCCCTTTCCTTCTTCCGGCTTTGAGCCTGCTGGCGACCTTCCCGCTGGGCGGGACGCTCTAACCAACTGAGCTATGAGCCCTTTCCTTCTTTCGGCCCACAAGCCTGCTGGCGACCTTCCCGCCGAGGCGGGACGCTCCACCCGACTGAGCTAGGAGCCCGAGAACCTCACGATAATACCTCCGCGCGCCGCGCGTCGGAATGATGGACAATACCGGTAGGAATCCGCGGCCCCGCTTTCCCGTATGCACATCCGGGGAGGGCCCAGGAGGCAACTCAAATGGTTCGCAAAGTCATCTGCGCACTCGATACCGGCGATCTCGACGAAGCGATCGCCACCACCAAACGGTTGTCACCCCACGTCGGAGCGTTCAAGATCGGCCACGCGCTCACGCTTCCCTATGGGCTGGATGTTATCAATCGGCTCCAAGACGCAGGCGCCAGCCGGATCTTCCTGGACCTCAAGTTCCACGACATACCCAATTCCGTAGCCCTCGCCGTTCGTGAAGCCGCCAAGCATCGGGTCTGGATGATGACCCTCCATATCGCCGGCGGCCCGGCCATGATGACGGCGGCGGTCGAGGAGGCACGGGCATGTCCAGAGGCTGAGTGTCCCATGCTGGTAGGCGTCTCCGTGCTCACGTCGCTTGACCAACACACCCTCACCGATCACCTTGGTATTGGTCGTAGCGTCGAGGAGCACATGGTCTATCTCTCCCGCCTCGCCATCGATTGCGGCCTCGACGGCGTCGTCTGTTCCGCGCACGAGATCGAGCCGATCCGCAAGGCGATTGGCCACCCAGGAGTGATCGTCACCCCGGGCATTCGGCTTCCGCACGGCGAGCCCCACGATCAGAGACGAGTCGCTGATGCCGCCACGGCACTCGAGAAGGGAGCTGACTACCTGGTGATTGGGCGAGCCCTGACTGCCAGCCAAGACGTCGAGGCGACGCTGGAACAGTTCGGTTTCGCCACGGCCTCTGCTTGATCTGCCCCCGCCGCATGACGGAGCCTCAGGGCAGCCGCGAGAACCGGTGTTTCAGCAAAGTCCAAAAGGCTTCCGGCGCGTCGGTCCAGCGAATCTTTTTACCGGCCGCCTTTGTGCGCGGCATGTACTCGATCGGGATCTCCACGATCTTCTCGCGGAGCCGGATCGCTTTGGCGGTGACCTCTGGACAAAACTCAAAGCGAACGCATTGCAGGTTCATCCTTAGCAAGAGGTTCCGCTCGAAGGCCTTGTAGCAGGTTGCCTCGTCCGTGATCCGCCGGAAGTAGAGTAGAGCTACCGCCCCCCTCAGCAGTCGGTTGACCAAGCGATTCGCGAAGGCCATTCCTTTTGGGAAGCCGGACTTGAAGCGGGTGCCATAGACCACGTTGGCCTCGCCCTTCAAGATCGGGGCGATGAGGGCCGGAATCTGCTCAGGTGCATATTCCAGGTCTGCATCCTGGATGATGACTCCCTTCCCGGTCGCGTGCGGCAGCGCCTGTCGAATAGCGCTTCCCTTGCCTGTCCGCAAGTCGTTGCGAAGAACGAGCACCCGGTCCCGATACTCCTCCAGAATGCCGGTCGTTCGATCATCACTGCCGTCGTCGATCACGATCACCTGCTTGGAGATCGGCAATGCCAGACAACGTTCAACGACCTCCCGAATCGTGTCCTGCTCGTTCAGCGCGGGCACGAGGATCGTCACGTCGGGCTGCTCGGGCATTGGCTTCAAAGGATACTACGCCGCTCGACCATGGCCCGAGGCGCTACTTGAGCGACGAAGTGCGGGTCAGAACCTCCAGAGAGTGCTGCAGCACCATCTCCGTCATCGGGTTCCAAACGTGGTACACCTGCGGCATCTCGGCGGGCTCGACAAGGCGCCGACCCAGCGACTCCTTCGGAAGGCCGATCTCCACCAGATCTAACACATGAGCCGCGAACACATCCGCCCACCGTTCCTCGCGGCGATCGATGATCTTGTGGCAGCCGATGTATTGAAGGTCTCCTAGAACAGCGCCCGCCTCCTCCAGCGCCTCCCGCCGAACCGCTTCGCAGGAGGTCTCATAAGGCTCCACCCGCCCACTGGGGATGCACCAGCCGCGGCCATCGATGTCGCACAGCAGCAGCTTGCCGTCCATCCAAGGCCAAACCAGTGCCGCAAATGCGCGCAGCGGCGCCCGAAAGGGCGCCGGATAGAACTGCAGAGTCTGCCGCCCATACTTGCCGGACGGAAAGCGCTTCACCTTCGCACAACAACCTTCCCGATTACCTGATCCAGCCGGATGGGCCCGAAGCGGCGGCTATCCTCCGACACCTCTCGGTTGTCTCCGAGGATGTAGAGCTGGCCTTCTGGAACCCGATACTCCCCGTCCGTGATCGCCCAGTTGACTGGAGCGTTAGCCCAGTCGACGATCCCGCCGGAGAGTTTGTAAACCCGCTTGATCATGTAGTCCGTCGGCTTTTCTCCTTGCACCACGACGATGTCCTTCTCCTTGATGGGCCCGACCAGCCAATAGGCTTTGCTCACGAGGAGCCGCTGCCCACTGCGGAATGTCGGTTCCATAGACTCGCCTGATACAACGACGGTGCGGAAGGTCAGAAAGAAGTAAATACTGAACGCCAGAACGCCTAGCAGAACAACGCCGAATCCCGTAAACGCAGCACGCTTCTTTCCCTTGGTCATCTCCTTGACTCCTGGTCTGTAGGAGACGGGGAAGGCCCGCAGGTGTTCGCTATACTCATGTAGCGGTAAATCACGACACGCGACGCCTTCCATGGACAGCGTCTTTTCTAGCTTATCTCAATTTGCGGGCGAGGCCCTGCTTATCCTCGGCGTCCTCCTGCTTGCTCTAACGCTAGCGCTGCTGGTTCTGTGGGGTCGGCAGCGGAAGTTGGCCAACGCGTGGCGCGATCTGCTCGACGGCGTGCAGGGCCAGAACGTCGAGAGACTGCTTTACGACCATCTGCGCGAGCGCATGCAGCTTCATAACGAAATCGAACGTTTGGAG